>NZ_JBEZUT010000365.1:0-8325 GCF_040636595.1 Kitasatospora sp. NPDC036755 | reverse complement strand
GGCCCAGAACCGCAGCCCGGTGAGCGAGGGCAGGCGGCTGGGGCCTGTGGTGGACATCGGCGCTCCGGAGGAGGGGACTTCGGGGACGGCGGCGGCGCCGGGGATGTGCGGCAGCCGGGCCGCGGACACCACGCCCTCCAGGTAGCCGCGGGCCCGCTCGGTCCGCGGATAGGCCTCCAGCAGGGCCCAGAACGCCGGGCCGTGGTCCGGCACCAGCAGGTGCGCCAACTCGTGCAGCAGGACGTAGTCCAGCACGTACTCCGGCATGCCCTGCAGACGGTGGGAGAGGCGGATCGTCCCCTCGCCGGGCGTGCACGAGCCCCAGCGGGAATTCTGGTTGGTGACCCAGCGGACCTGGCTGGGCCGGGCCCGGCCGTCCAGGTAGGCGGTCGACAGCTCACGGGCCCGGGTCATCAGGGCCTCGTCCCCTGGGATCCGCCGGGACTCCTGGGCGGCGAGCTTCTCCAGCATCTGCGCGACCCAGCGCTGCTCCTCGGCGTGCGACATCCGGGCCGGAATCAGCACGATGGTGCGGTCGCCCTCGCGGTAGGCGGAGACGGTACGGCTGCGGCGGGCACTGCGGCGCACCTCGACCCGACCGCGGTCGTGCGCCTCGGGGGGCACGGCGCCGGCGGGCGGCGGCTGCGGGGCCGGCCTCGGCTGCTGCCCCTGGTCCGGGCGCCCGCGCGTGTTCGGCGCCGCGACCTGCGACCCGGACGCTGCACGGGCACGCCGACGCGACGCCGGTGGATGGGAGTCCCGCTCGGCTGCCATGGCACACGACGTTACCCGGTACCACGGACAGAAGTCCGCTGCCATGGCCGGAATCTTTCATGGAGCGATCGCGAACGGAAGGCCGACGGCGGGTGTCCGGAAACCGACGCCGAAGGGGATGGCCAGTTATCCACAGGGCGTGCGAACAGGTCGCATGATCATGTGCACGGGCCTGTGGACAACTCTCCGCACGGCCCCGGCGCGATGGGGCAGGCTGCGGTCAGCCGTCCGGAAACGATCGGAAGGGAGATCGTCGTGCGCCTCGCGCTCAAGCCCGCGCTGTCCCGCAGCTGGCGGGACTCGGAGACCCTGCAGTTCGGCACCGTCACCCGCTTCGCCGGGGTGCTCGGCAACGCCGACAAGACCCTCTGCGACTTCCTCGCGCTGCTCGACGGGACGCGCGACCGGCCCGAGCTCCTGGACGAGGGCGAACGCATCGGGCTCGGCCGCGAACCCGCCGATGTCCTGCTCACCGGCCTGGAGGAGACCGGCCTGCTGGACGACGCGGAGGCCGACCGCCGCGCGCTGGCCCGCTTCCCCGCGCAGCAGCGGGACCTGCTCGCACCGGACCTCGCCTCGCTCTCCCTGGTCCACTCCGGGCCCGGCGCCGCACCGGCCGTCCTGGGCCGCCGGGCCGACACCCGGATCGAGGTGCGCGGTGCGGGCCGGGTCGGCACCGCGGTGGCGGCGGTGCTCGCCGCGGGCGGCACCGGCACGGTCACCGTCGCGGACAGCGGCCGGGTGAGGCCCGGAGACTGCTCCCCCGCCGGGCTGCCGCCCGGGGACGTGGGCCGGCTGCGCTCGACGGCGGCCCGGGAGGCGGTGCAGCGCGCCGCGGGCCGGCCACCGGTCCCCGTGCCCCGGCGCCGGCCCGGGGATCCGCCACCGGACTTCGTGGTCCTCGCACCGAGGGACGGCAGCGCCGCCTTCGCGGGCGGGACGTACGAGGCCCGGCTGCTGCTGCGGGCCGGGGTGCCGCACCTCTACGTGGGCGTGGTCGAGGAGTTCGGCGTCATCGGACCGCTGGTGATCCCCGGGATGTCGGCCTGCGGGCACTGCCTGGTGCTGCGGCGGGAGGACGAGGACGCCGCCTGGCCCCGGGTCCTGGCCCAGCTGGCCGACGGAGGCCCCGGCCGGGCCCGCACACCGGCCTGCGACACGGCGCTCGCCACCGCGGTCGCCGGGCTCGCGGCGCTGCACGTCCAGGTGTTCCTGGACGGCGGACGGCCGCCCAGCGTGGACGGCTGGTGCGAGGTCTCCGCCAGGGACGGCATGCCACGGCGCCTGCGACTGCGCGGGCACCCGGACTGCGGCTGCCTGTGGCAGCCGCTGCCGCCGGGGTGACGGGCTGAGGAGGAGCGGGAGAGGCGAGGAGGAACCCCCCAACTCCCCGCAAAGGGAGGCCGTTCCCCGCCCCGCCCCGGGGAATTCCGCGGGGCGGGGCGTGGGGAGCGGGCACAATGGCGTGGAGATGGTCGGCCGTCCGGAACCGGGGGGCCAGGGAATGGAGGCCCGGGGTGAGCGATCTTCCGCGCAAGGCAGTGACCCGCACGGCACGGCTCGCCGCCCTGCCGCTGGGGATAGCCGGTCGCGCCACGCTCGGCCTGGGCAGGCGGATCGGCGGCCGCTCCGCCGACGTCGTCACCGCCGAGCTCCAACAGGCCACCGCGGACCAGCTGTTCAAGGTCCTCGGCGAGCTCAAGGGCGGGGCGATGAAATTCGGGCAGGTGCTGTCCGTCTTCGAGGCCGCGTTGCCCGAGGAGGTCGCCGGGCCGTACCGGGCGGCGCTCACCAAGCTCCAGGACGCCGCTCCCCCGATGCCCGCGGCCAAGGTGCACACCGCGCTCGCCCAACGGCTGGGCGACAACTGGCGCGAGCTGTTCCGGGAGTTCGACGACCGGCCCGCGGCGGCCGCCTCGATCGGCCAGGTACACAAGGCGGTCTGGCACGACGGCCGCACGGTCGCCGTCAAGGTGCAGTACCCGGGCGCGGGCGACGCGCTGCTCTCGGACCTCTCGCAGCTGAGCCGGGTGGCCTGGCTGCTCGGCCCGCTGATCCCCGGGCTGGACATCAAGCCGCTGATCACCGAGCTGCGCGAGCGCGTCTCGGAGGAGCTGGACTACGAGCTGGAGGCGCAGGCCCAGCGCCGGCACGCCGAGGAGTTCACGGACGACCCGGACATCGTGGTGCCGGGCGTGGTGGCCCAGGCCGACCAGGTGCTGGTCACCGAGTGGATGAGCGGCACCCCGCTGGCCGAGGTGATCGCGGGCGGCACCCAGGAGGAGCGCGACCGCGCCGGGCAGCTGCTGGCCCGGTTCCTGTTCGCCGGGCCGTCCCGGACCGGTCTGCTGCACGCGGATCCGCACCCGGGCAACTTCCGGCTGCTGAAGGACGACGGCCCGGTGTCGGGCTGGCGGCTGGGCGTGCTGGACTTCGGCACGGTGGACCGGCTGCCCGGCGGGCTGCCCGCACCGATCGGGGCCTCGCTGCGGATGGCGCTGGCCGGGGACGCGGCGGGCGTGCTCCGGATGCTGCGCGAGGAGGGCTTCGTCAAGCCCTCGATCCGGCTGGACCCGGACGCGGTGCTGGACTACCTGCTGCCGATCATCGAGCCGGCCGCGGTGGAGAACTTCCACTTCACCCGGACCTGGATGCGCGCCCAGGCGGCCCGGATCGCCGATCCGCGCTCGCCCGCCTACAACCTGGGCAAGCAGCTGAACCTGCCGCCGTCCTACCTGCTGATCCACCGGGTGACGCTGAGCACCATCGGGGTGCTCTGCCAGCTGGGCGCCAAGGCGCCGTTCCGCGCGGAGATGCTGGAGTGGCTGCCCGAGTTCGCCGAGCGGCCGTCGGCGGAGCCCACGAGGGCCGCGAGGCCCGGGAAGCCCTCCGGGCCCGCCCCGCTCCGCAAGGACTGACCCCGGGCCCTCGGCCCCGCCGGGGCCCGAACCGCGACAGGCACCACACCGCACGAACCGCGCACCACGCCAACGACCGCAGGCCGCTCCCCGGGAACGGGGAGCGGCCTGCGGCACGACGGGGGTGGAGCGGGGCACGGCGGGGCCGGCCGCGGACGCGGACAGCGGGCAGGCCCGCCGGGCGGGCGGGCCTACATCAGTGCGACGGCGAGCGCCTTGCGGGCGCGCATCGAGGCCCGCTCGGCCCGCTGCTTGAGCTTGCGGGCCCGGGCGACCCGGCTGACGAGCCGTTGGTTCTCGGCCTCGTGCATCCTGTCTTGCATATGGGCACGGGCCAGGGATTCGTGGAGGAGTTGCATCTCGAGGATCCTGTTCTGGGTCTGAAGTTCGGTGGCCTGCTCGGCGCGGGCGGTCGGATCGACGGCGGCGGGGTTCATGTCGTGGTCCTGCTCGTGGTGCTTGCTCGGGAACGGGATGCGGGCTGCGGCATCGGCCTTGGCGGCGGCGATCCGCACGGAGCGGCGGAGGGCGCTGTCCAGCGGGGGCTGCTCTCCCCGGCGGACGGCCCTGGCCTCGTGACCGGGGTTCATGCCATGACCTCGGTCTTGCGCGGACGGCCACGGGGACGCTTGCGGGCCACGACGACGCCCTGGACGAACAGCTCGCCACCCCAGACGCCCCACGGCTCGCGCCGCTCCAGGGCGCCGGCCAGGCAGGCCTCCTTCACCGGGCAGGTGCCACAGAGGGACTTCGCGTACTCGACGTCGGCCGGCGTCTCCGCGAAGAAGACCTCGGGGTCGAAGGCGCGGCACGGGATGGGGAGACCGAGGGACTCGGCCTGCTCGATCGAGCTGAGCTGCATGGAAGGAACCTCCGGGGGGTCGGCCTGGTCGGCCTTGGTGATCTGGCTTGTCGGCGGTACGGACGGGGTGGGCGGTGTGATGACCGTGGACACTGTGGGCGTCTTCCTCGTCTTCTCAGTGGTTCCGGCCCAGGTGACTGGTGGTGCTGGGCCGGAGGCCCCGGAGGGCCTGGGTGGTCTTGCGTACCGGACAAAACAGAAGGGCCGCGGATCCCGGTGTGACGGGTTCCGCGGCCCTGGAGGTGCCGACCTGAGGCTGGCTCAGGTTCGTTCTCTCCAGGGTTCAGGGCCGCGGAAGGCCCACATCCGGACGGCCTTGGCGCCCATAAAGGCGGCCATGGCCTGGTTAATCTGCTGCTCGTTCTGCTTCTGGGCGTTTCCGGCACCGCTGACCTGCGCATAGCCGCCATGCATGGCGGCGGCTACGGCCGCCTTCGGTGCCTGGGTCGGTCGCTCGTCGCGCAGGGAGCACGACGTGCCGAACGACGCCCGGTCACGGGACAGACCGGTCTCGACAGAGGTGCCGTCGACGCTCCTGCTGCCCGTGAGGCACAGATCAGTGTGTCCAGGACCACTGACAACGGGGGCGACGGAGACACCGGTGGTGTCGAGACCCAGACCGGTTCCACCGAGCTCGGCGAGCGCCCGCAGACGGGCGGCACGCAGGGAGGCAGCGACAACGGTCTGGCCAGTCATTTTGGTGATCATGATGTTTCCCACTGTCTTCGCCTCCTCTCGGCGTCTCGCGGAGCCTGGTCTCCCTGGCTCCGAATGTTCGGATGTCTGTCTCGGTAAAGCTCTCGGGCGAGGGGCATCGGCACAGGTTTCACCCCGTGCGACCGCGTCCCCTTGACCGCTCCGGCAGGCTATTGCGCTCCCGGTACGCGGCGCAAACTATTTTTCACGCGAGTTCTTCGGCACGTCACACATCGGGTTCCGAAGCCCTCGATGCGGCCCTGTCGCGCCGCGCCCGGACCGGCTCAGGCCGGATCGACCGAATCGCCGTCCTCGACGCCGTCCGGGTCCTCCTCGGGCTCCTCCCCCGCACACAACGAGAGCACGGCTGCCCCGTACTTGTCCAGCTTCATGGCCCCGACCCCGGAGATGACGGCCAGCTCCTGGCGGTTGGCGGGCACGTCCTCGGCGATCGCCATCAGCGTGGCGTCGGTGAACACCACGTAGGCCGGCGCGCCCTGCTTCTTCGCCTGCCCGGCCCGCCACTCGCGCAGCCGCTCGTAGAGCCCCTCGTCCATCGTGGACGGGCAGCTCTCGCAGCGGCGCAGCTTGCGCTCGACGGCCTCGGTGAGCACCTTGTCGCAGACCCGGCACTTGACCGGTCCGCGCACCCGCCGCCCGGCGGAGCGCTCGCCGGGCTCGACGCCCCCTCGCCCGCCGCGCGCGCCGGTGCGCGCGCCCGGGGCGGAGGAGCCGGGCCGCAGCCCGTCCAGGAAGCGGCTGGGCTTGCGGCTCGCCCGGCCGCCCGGGGAGCGGGAGAGCGCCCAGGAGAGGGAGAGGTGCTTGCGGGCCCGGGTGACGCCGACGTAGAGGAGGCGGCGTTCCTCCTCGACCTGCTCGTCGGTCTTGGCGTAGATGATCGGCAGGGTGCCCTCGGTGAGGCCGACCAGGAAGACGGCGTCCCATTCGAGGCCCTTGGCGGCGTGCAGCGAGGCGAGCGTGACGCCCTCGACGGCCGGGGCGTGCTGGGCCGCGGCGCGGGCGTCCAGCTCGGTGACGTAGGCGGCGAGGTCGGTCTCCTGGCCGGCCTCGGTGCGGGTGCGCTCGAACTCCTCGGCCAGCCGGACCAGGGCGGCGAGCGACTCCCAGCGGTCCCGGACGGCGCCGGAGCCCGCCGGGGGCTCGGCGGTGAAGCCGCGGGCGGCCAGGACGGCGCGGACCTGGCCGGCCAGGTCGGGGGCGCCGTCGGTGAGCGGGTCGGAGGCGGCCCGGGCGGCGCCGCGCAGCAGCACGCCGGCGTCCCGCACCTCGGGGCGCTCGAAGAACCGCTCCGCGCCCTTGAGCTGGTAGGGGACGCCGAGGTCGGCGAGGGCCTGCTCGTAGACCTCGGACTGGCCGTTGGTACGGAACAGCACCGCGATCTCGCTGGCGCGCACTCCGGCGGCGAGCAGCTCCTTGATCCGGCGGGCGGTGGTCTCGGCCTCGGTGGGCTCGTCCTCGTACTCGGTGTAGACCGGTTCGGGGCCGGCCTCGCGCTGGGAGACGAGCTCAAGACGGTGCCGGGCGGCCTCGCCGCGGGCCTGGGAGAGCAGTCCGTTGGCGAGGTGGACGACCTGCGGGGTGGAGCGGTAGTCGCGGACCAGCTTGACCACCGTGGCCCCGGGGTGGCGGCCGCGGAAGTCGAGCAGGTAGCCGGGCGTCGCCCCGGTGAAGGAGTAGATGGTCTGGCTGGCGTCGCCGACGACGCAGAGGCTGGCGCCGCCGTCGGGCCCGGTCCACTGGTCGAGCAGGCGCTGCTGGAGCGGGGAGACGTCCTGGTACTCGTCGACGGTGAAGTGCCGGTACTGGGAGCGGACCTGGTCGGCGATGTCCGGGCGGTCCTCCAGGATCGCGGCGGTGAGCAGCAGGACGTCCTCGAAGTCGATGTTGCCCCGGCGGCTCTTGGTCTCCTCGTAGACGCGGTAGACCTGGGCGGTCTCGGCCGGGTCGCGGGGGGCTTCGCGGCCGGACTTGGCGACGGCCGCGGGGTAGTCCTCGGGGGCGATCTGGGTGACCTTGGCCCATTCGACCTCGGCGGTGAGGTCGCGCAGTTCGGTGCGCTGGACGCGCAGGCCGCAGCGGCCGGCCGCCTCGGCGACCAGTTGGACCTTGCGTTCCAGGAGCTGGGGGACGGGGCCGCCGACGGCGCGCGGCCAGAAGTACTGGAGCTGGCGCAGGGCGGCGGCGTGGAAGGTGCGGGCCTGGACGCCTTCGGCGCCGAGCTGGCGCAGCCGGCCGCGCATCTCGCCGGCGGCGCGGGCGGTGAAGGTGACGGCGAGGACCTGCTGGGGGTGGTAGACGCCGCTGCGCACGCCGTAGGCGATCCGGTGGGTGATGGCGCGGGTCTTGCCGGTGCCGGCGCCGGCGAGGACGCAGACCGGTCCCTGCAGGGCGGTGGCGACGGCGCGCTGCTCGGGGTCGAGCCCGGCGAGCACGGCGTCCGGGCCCGTGGCGGCGCCGGGGTCGGCCCAGGGGGAGCCGTGGGGGCCGTCGTACGGGCTGCCGCTCAAGAGGTCTTCCTGCATGCGTTCCATCCTCTCAGCCCGGTGGGACATCGCGGACGGAGTTGTCCACAGGCCCGTTGCGATCGCAGGATGATCGCACCGCACGACGGTCGACGGCGCGCCGGAATGCCCGCCGCCCGGTGGACGTTGCCCCCGGAGACCGTACGCACCCCTCTTCCGAAGGAGCCCCCTCGATGTCCGGCACCGTGACGATGTACAGCACGACCTGGTGTGGGTACTGCAACCGACTCAAGAGCCAGCTGGAGCGTGAAGGCATCGGCTACACCGAGATCAACATCGAGGAGGACCCGGCGTCGGCCTCCTTCGTCGAGTCGGTGAACAACGGCAACCAGACCGTCCCGACGGTGCTGGTGACCCCGGCCGCCGGCGGCGAGCAGGTCGTGATGACCAACCCGAGCCTGCTGCAGGTCAAGAAGGCCCTCGCGGCCTGAGCCCCTCCGGCCCCCCGCCCGGGAGCGCCTGAGCCCTCCCGGGACCCCGGCCCCGGGCCCGTCCGGCCCGGGCCACCGGGGCCGGCGCGCGTCACGGCGCG
>NZ_JBEZUT010000364.1:0-8365 GCF_040636595.1 Kitasatospora sp. NPDC036755 | reverse complement strand
CCGCCGCCCAGCCCGTCGCCGCGCCCGTCGCCCCGGCTCCCGTCCAGCCCGCCACGCCCACCACGCCCGCCGCCGAGGCCCCGGCCCCGGCCGCCCCGCAGGTGCACGGCCCCCGGGTGACGGTCTCCCGCGAGTCCGGCATGGCCTCCGGCGGCCTGACCGACCAGCAGCGCGCCCACGTGGACGAACTGGTGGCCCGCTTCACCGCCCGCACCACCGCCTCCAAGGCGATCACCCGCCGCCACCGCCGCACCCTGGCCGACAGCCGCGCCGTGGTCGGGTTCCGCTCCGGCACCAAGGAGATGCTCTACCCGCTCGCCGCCCGCCGGGCCCGGGGCTCCCGGCTGGAGGACGTCGACGGCAACCCGTACGTCGACATCACCATGGGCTTCGGCGTCCTGCTCTTCGGCCACGACCCGGAGTTCGTCTCCGAGGCCGTCCAGGAACACCTGTCCTCGGGCCTGCGGCTGGGCCCGCGCGGCCCGGAGACCGGCGAGGCCGCCGAGCTGCTGGCCGAGCTGACCGGCACCGAGCGGGTCGCCTTCGCCAACTCCGGCACCGAGGCGAACGCCGGGGCGATCCGGCTGGCCCGCGCGCACACCGGCCGCGACAAGATCGTCATGTTCGAGGGCTCGTACCACGGCCACTTCGACCACACCCTGGGCCGCACCCTCGGCCGCGGCGCCGACCGGGAGACCGTCCCGGTCTCCATCGGCATCCCCGGCAGCGCGGTCGCGGACCTGCTGGTCCTGCGGTACGGCGACGCGGAGAGCCTCAAGGTCATCGAGGAGCAGGGCGACCGGATCGCCGCCGTCCTGGTCGAGCCGGTGCAGAGCCGCCACCCGGGCCGCCAGCCCGCCGACTTCGTCCGCTCGCTGCGCGAACTGACCACCCGGCTCGGCATCGTGCTGGTCTTCGACCAGATGCTCACCGGCTTCCGCCCCCACCTGCGCGGCGCCGAGGGCTTCTGGGGCGTCACCCCGGACATGTCCACCTACGGCAAGGTGCTGGGCGGCGGCTACCCGATCGGCGCGATCGCCGGGCGGGCCGACATCCTGGACGGCATCGACGGCGGCCACTGGGACTACGGCGACGACAGCTACCCGCCCAAGGACACCACCTTCTTCGGCGGCACCTACATCCAGCACCCGTTGGCGATGACCGCCGCGGGCGCGGTGCTGCGCCACCTCAAGGCGGCCGGCCCCGGCCTCCAGGAGCGGCTGAACGCCCGCACCGACGAGCTGGCGGCCACCCTGAACGGCTTCTTCGAGGAGGAGGAGTTCCCGCTGCGGCTGGCCCACTTCGGCTCGCTCTTCCGCTTCGAGCCGCGGGCCGACATGGAGCTGCTCTTCCCGCACCTGCTGACCCGCGGGGTCTACGTGTGGGAGTGGCGCAACTTCTTTCTCTCCACCGCCCACACCGACGGCGACCTGGAGTTCGTGATCGACGCGGTCCGCGAGTCGCTGCGCGACCTGCGGCGCGGCGGCTTCTTCCCGGCCTCGCCCGGCGTCCGGCTGCCCGCCCCGCGCCCGGCCGCCGAACTCCCCGCCGCCACCGAGGCCGTGAGCGACCGGGCCGAAGCCGTCCCGTACCGGCCGGTCAGCGACCCGCAGCGGCCGGTGGACTTCAGCCTCTACTTCTTCGGCGACTACCCGCTGGACTCCCCGGAGGACGAGAAGTACCGCATCGTCCTGGAGAGCGCCCGCTTCGCCGACCGGCACGACTTCCACTCCGTCTGGCTGCCGGAGCGCCACTTCCACTCCTTCGGCGGCATCTTCCCCAACCCCTCGGTGCTCGCCGCCGCCCTGGCCCGGGAGACCAGCCGGATCCGGCTGAACGCGGGCTGCGCCGTGCTGCCGCTGCACCACCCGGTGCGGGTGGCCGAGGAGTGGTCGGTGGTCGACAACCTGTCCGGCGGCCGGGTCGGCCTCGGCTGCGCCAGCGGCTGGCACCCCAACGACTTCCTGTTCTTCCCCGAGAACTACGGCAGCCACAAGGAGCTGATGCACCGCCAGATCGACACCGTCCGGGCGCTGTGGCGCGGTGAGCCGTACCAGGGGCGCAACGGCAACGGCGAGCCGATCGAGGTGACCCTCCACCCGCGTCCCCTCCAGGACCTGCCGCCGATGTTCACCGCGATCGTCGGCAACCCGGACAGCTTCCGCGAGGCCGCCCGGCACGACCTGGGCGTCATCACCAACCTGATGACCCAGGACATCGCCCAGCTGGCCGAGAACATCGAGATCTACCGGCGCACCCGCGCCGAGCACGGGCTCGACCCGGAGGCCGGCCGGGTGGTCGTGCTGGTCCACACCTACCTGGGCACCGACCTGGCCACCGCCCGCGAGCAGGCCTACCGCCCGTTCTGCACCTACCTGCGCTCCTCGCTCTCGCTGTTCGGGCAGATGGCCAACAGCCTGGGCCTGACCCTGGACTTCCAGAACGCCCGCGAGGACGACCTGGAGTACGTGCTGGAGCGCGCCTACGAGCGCTACTGCGCGTCCCGGGCGCTGATCGGCACGCCGGACAGCGTCCAGGGGGTGCTGTCCGAGCTGCGGGCGGCCGGCGCGGACGAGATCGCCGCCTTCGTGGACTTCGGCCTCTCCCCCGACCTGGTCGCCGCCGGGCTGCCGCAGCTCGACGTCCTGCGCCGGGACACCCTGCGCGGCGCGCCGCTGTCCTACGCCCAGCAGCGGATGTGGTTCCTGCACCGGATGCTGCCCGACGGCGGGCAGTACAACGAGGTCAAGGCGATCGAGCTGGACGGCCCGCTCGACCCGCAGGCCCTGGACACCGCGCTGCGCGGGCTGGTCGAGCGCCACGTCGCGCTGCGCACCGTCTTCCTGGAGCAGGACGGCGAACCGTACCAGCAGGTGCTGGCGCCGCCCGCCGGCCCGGTGCTGCGGCGGGTCACCGCCGACCCGGCCGCGCACGACGCCGTCGCCGACCTGGTCAACGCCGAGGGCGCGCACCGCTTCGACCTGGCCGAGGGCCCGCTGTTCCGGGCCCTGCTGCTGGAGCGGGCCACCGACCGGCACGTCCTGGTCCTGTCGATGCACCACATCGTGATCGACACCCTGTCCACCGTGGTGATCACCCGCGAGCTCGGCGAGCTCTACCTGGCCGCGCGGGAGGACCGCGCCGCCCGGCTGCCGGTGCTCGCCACCGGCCCGGCCACCGAGGCCGCCCGCGAACGGGCCAGGGTCGCCGCCGGCGAGTACGACGAGAGCCTCGCCTACTGGCGCAAGGTGTTCGGCGGCGGCGAGCTGCCGGTGCTGACACTGCCCACCGACCGGCCCCGCCCGGCGGTGCCGGACGGCCGCGGCCGCTCCTTCGTCCACCACCTGCCCGCCGGACTCTCCGACGGCCTGCGGGAGTTGGCCCGCGCCAAGCGGTCGACCCTGTTCATGGTGCTGCTGACCGGCTTCGCCGCCGTACTGCAGCGCCACGCCGGCCAGGACGAGATCGTGCTGGGCACCCCGGTCGCCAACCGCGCCGAGGGCACCGAGGACCTGGTCGGGTTCTTCGTCAACACCCTCGCCCTGCGCCTGGACCTCTCCGGCGAGCCGGCCTTCACCGAGGCCCTGGGCCGGGTCCGCTCCACCGCCCTGGACGCCTACGAGCACCAGCAGCTGCCCTTCGAGGTGCTCGTCCAGGACCTGAACCCGCGGCGCGACACCAGCCGCAACCCGCTCTTCCAGGTCATGGTCGAGTTCGAGAACCACATGGTCTTCGAGCTGGACCTGCCCGGGCTGACGGCCCGCCCGCTGGACCACGTCCCCGACCGCTCCGCCTTCGACCTGACGCTCTTCCTGACCAGCCTGCCCGAGGGCATCCGCTGCCACGTGGAGTACGCCGAGACCCTCTTCGACCGGGCCACCGTCGACCGGCTGGTCGGCGCCTTCGAGCGGCTCCTCACCGCCGCCGTCGCCGACCCGGAGCGCCCGCTCGTCGAGCTCACCGCCGTGCCCGACGCCGAGGCCGACACGGCCCTGGAGTGCGGCCCCGCCGCCGCCCAGGACCCGGCGCACCCGCTGGCCGTCTTCGCCGCGACGGCGGCCGCACACCCCGAGCGGACCGCGGTCGTCGCCGCCGACGGCACCGAGACGGACTACCGCACGCTGCTCGCCCGGGTCGAGGACCTGGCCGGCCGACTGCTGGCGGCCGGCGTCCGCGAGGGCAGCCGGGTCGGCGTCCTGCTGCCCCGCTCGGTGGACCTCGCCGCCGCGCTGCTGGCCATCCTGCGCCTGGGCGCCGTCCACGTCCCGGTCGACGTGCTCCAGGGCCCCGAGCGCTGCCGGCTGATCGTCGAGGACAGCGCGCCCGCCGTCCTGCTCACCACCTCGGACGACGCCCCGGCCGAGCTCGGCCTGACCGTCCCGACGGTGCTCACCGGCACCGCCCCCGACGGCGCCGCCCCCGTCGAACTGCCCCCGCTGCCCGCCCCCTCCGCGCAGGCGCCCGCGTACCTGCTGTACACCTCCGGCTCCACCGGCCGGCCCAAGGGCGTGCTGATGCACTCCGAGGCCCTGGCCCACTTCCTGGCCTGGAACCTCGCCGACCACCCCGCCGCCCGGACGATCCAGTACGCCTCCTGCGGGTTCGACGTCAGCGTCCAGGAGACCCTCACCACGCTGGCCGGCGGCGGCACCCTGCTGCTGATCGAGGAGGAGACCCGCTACGACGTCACGGCGCTGGCCGCCGTCGTCCGGGCCACCCGGGCCGAACGGGTCCACCTGCCCTACACCCCGCTGGCCGCGCTCGCGGACGCGCTCGGCGAGGAGCCGGTGCCGCACCTGCGCGAGCTGATCTCCGGCGGCGAGCAGGTGCTCCTCACCCCCGGGCTGCGGGCCTTCCTGCGCCGCAACCCCGGCTGCCGGCTCGTCAACCACTACGGCCCCACCGAGACCCACGGCCTGACGGCCTGCGTGATCGACCCGGAGGGCACCGAGCACGCGCCGATCGGCCGGCCCACCCCGGGCAGCCGGATCGTGCTGCGGGACGCCGCCGGACGCCGGGTGCCGCCCGGCGCCGTCGGCGAGATCCACGCCCTCGGCGTCCAGGTCGGCATCGGCTACATCGGCCTCGACCAGGAGACCGCCGCCCGCTTCACCGACACCCCCGACGGCCGCGGCTACCGCACCGGCGACCTCGGCCGGTGGCGGCCGGACGGCCAACTGGAGTACCTCGGCCGGGCCGACCGCCAGGTCAAGGTGCGCGGCTACCGGGTCGAGCCGGGCGAGATCGAGACCGTGCTGCGGGGCCTGCCCGGCGTGCGCGCCGCCGCCGTGACGGCGCGCCGCACCCCGGCGGGCACCGCACTCGCCGGGTACGTCGGCTGCGCGGCCGCCGAACTGCCCCGGATCGCCGACCGGTTGGCCGACCTGCTGCCCGACTACATGGTCCCCGGGCTCTGGGCCACCGTCGACACCCTGCCGTTCAACGCCCACGGCAAGCTGGACACCGCCGCCCTGCCGGAGCCGCGCCCGCTCGGCGCGGACGCACCGGAGGCCGCGCCGGCCACCGAGCTGGAGCGCACCGTGCAGCGGCTCTGGGAGGAGGAGCTCGGCCGCCCCGTCGGGGTGGAGACCTCCTTCTTCGACCTGGGCGGGCACTCGCTGGCCGCCACCCGGCTGCTGAACCGGGTCCGCGAGGCGACCGGCCTGAGGATCGGGGTGCTGGACTTCTTCCGCCGCCCCACCGTCCGCGCGATGGCCGCCCACCGGCCGGCCGTCGAGCAGCGTCCGGCCCCCGCGTACGAGGAGGGCACCCTGTGACCGCCACCCACCACGACACCCTGCCGCCGGACACGGCGCAGGACGACTGGGCGCGGCTGCTGCGCCTGCTCGACGAACGCGAGATCGCGCTGCGCACCACCACCGGCGAGCGGCTCGGCTACGTGGCCCCCGCGGGGGCCGTCGACGAGGAGGTCACCGGCCTGCTCCGGGCCCACCGCGACCGGCTGCTGACCACCCTCACCGGCGACGGGGCGGCGCTGTCCGCCGCGCCCGCCGGGGTGACCCAGTGGCGGCTGCGCAAGTCCCACAACGCGGCGGCCGACCCGGCGGTCTGGAACATCACCCAGCGGATCACCCTGCGCGGGCCGCTGGAGCCCGAGCGGCTGGCCGCCGCGCTGACGGCGGTCGTCGAACGGCACGAGAGCCTGCGCACCCGGTTCGTGGAGACCGAACTCGGAGTGCTCCAGCAGGTGCTGCCGAACAGCCCGCTGGGCGTCCCCGTCGCGGACCTGCGCGCGCTCGCCCCCACCGAGCGGGAGGCGGCGCTCGCCGAGGCCCTCGCCGCCGAGACCGCCCACCCGTTCGACCTCGCCACGGGCCCGCTGCTGCGCGCCCGGCTGCTGCGCCCGGCGGCCGAGGAGTGGGTGCTGCTGCTGAGCATCCACCACATCGCGGTCGACGGCTGGTCGCTGGCCACCGTGCTGGACGACCTGGGCGCGCTCTACCGCAGCGGCGGCGCGCCGCTGCCCCAGGAGGCCGGCCGGATGACCGACCACGCCTGCTGGGAGCGGACGGTGGTCAACCGGGCCTCCATCGCCGCGGCCGCCGACCACTGGGCCGGGGTCCTCGGCGGCTCCTCGCTCGCGGTGGACCTGCCCACCGACCGGCCGCGCCCCGAGCAGCGCTCCGGGCGCGGGGAGACCACCGGGTTCCGGATCCCGGCGCCCGTGGCCGAGGCGGTCGGGCGCTACGCCGCCTCGCGCTCCACCACCGCCTCGGCCGTCCTGGTGGCCGGCCTGGCCCGGTTCCTCGGCACCCTGACCGGCGCGCCGGAGGCCCTGATCCTGCTCTCCAACGCCAACCGCACCCGGCCGGCCGACGAGACCGTGGTCGGCCTGCTCACCAGCAGCATGCCGATCCTGGTGCCCACCCGGGGCGGGAGCGGGTTCGGGGCCCTGGTGGACCGCGCCGCCGAGACGATCGCCTCCGCCCTGGACCACTCCGTGATGCCGTTCGGCCTGCTGGCCGAGCCGCTGCGGGAGCGCGGCATCACGATGCCCGCCGGGTACCCGCACATCCTGTTCGCCGTCCAGAGCACCCCGCCGATCGCCCTCGACCTCCCCGGTCTGACCGTCGGGATCGAGGACATCCCCGGCCCCTCCGCCCGCGCCGACTGCTCCTTCGCCGTCACCCCCGACGCCGACGGCTACGCCGGGCAGGTCGAGTACGACACCGACCTGTTCGACCCGGGCACGGTCAAGGGCTGGCTGGACGCCCTGGTCGCGGACCTGGCCGAGCAGTTGGAGGTGCCGCTCCCGTGACACCCGACGGGCCCGGCGGGCGGCACCCCGCCCGCCGGGCCCGTTCCCGGTGGCGGGCGAATCGTCCCGACACGGAGCTTGCCCCCGGGTGGACCGGGTAGGAGGCCGAGGTGTCGGTGGGCCGACCCACCGCACGTGGTGTCCGAGGACCCGTGGTGTCCGAGAGAGGGTGCGATGACCGGCCGAGTGATCTACGCGTCGTTCGAGTTCCAGTTCCCGCTGGGCGGCATCCGCGTGCTGAACCAGCAGGTCGCGCTGTTACGGGCGGCCGGCGTCGAGGCGTACCGCTGGACGCCCACCCCGGGGTTCCGCTACACGTGGTTCCACGACGACGTGCCGACGCTGTCCGGCACGACGCTGGACCTCGGGCCCGAGGACGTGCTCGTCCTGCCCGAGGTCAGCGTGCTCCAGGGCCGCGACCCGGCGCCCGGCGGCCGCAAGGTCGTCTACTCCCAGGGCCACTACGTCAACTTCCTGACCTGCCCGGGCCCCGGACCGTACCCGGGCTGGTCCTCCCGGCCGGCGCTGTGGACGGTCTCGCGGGCGGGCGTCGACATGTTCCGCCGCGCCCTGCCCGAGTACGAGCCCCACCTGGTGCCGGCCGTCGTCGACACCGACGCGTTCCGGCCGGCGGCGACCGGGCGGGTCCGGCGGATCGCCTGGATGTCCCGCAAGCGTCCGGTCGAGAGCACGCTGCTGCGCCGGCTGCTCCACGCCGACCCGCGGTCCCGGGGCGTCGATCTGTACGACATCCACGGGGTGCCCCACGAGGAGGTCGCCCGGGTGCTGGCGGAGACCTCCGTGTTCATCGCGCTGGGGGCGCCCGAGGGCGAGGGCTTCGGGCTTCCGCCGGCCGAGGCGATGGCCAGCGGCTGCCTGGTGACCGGCTACGCCGCCGGCGGCGGGGCGGAGCTGTTCGAGTCGCCGTCCGCCTGGCGGGTCCCGGAGCTCGAAACGGACCGGCTGGCGGACCGGGCGCTCGAACTGCTCGACCTGCCCGGCCAGGAGGAGGTGCGGCGGGCGGGCCGCCGGTGGATCGCCGACCGGTACACCGCCGAGGCCGCCGTCGCCGCCCTGGTCGAGGGC
>NZ_JBEZUT010000363.1:0-8380 GCF_040636595.1 Kitasatospora sp. NPDC036755 | reverse complement strand
GGCGGTACTCCCGCACCGGGCCGGCGTCCTCGCGCAGCCGGGGCAGCGGCAGCGAGCGCACCCGCCCGTCGTCGGTCACCACGACCGCCGCGCCGCCGCCGTCCGGCGAGGCCGGCACCAGGTACGCCAGGGCGTCGACGCCCAGCCGGCGCAGCGCCTCGCCGACCTCGGCGGGCTCGGGCGGTTCGAGCAGCCCGTCCGCGGAGCCGTCCGCCCGGGCCGCGTCGGCGAGCACGGCCAGCACCTGGCCGCGCAGCCGGCTCGGCACCGTCCGCGCGGGCCGCACCAGCGCGCTCTCCCCGGGGGCGGGCTCCGCGGCACCGGTGCTCAGCCACTCCTCGGCGAGGTCCGGCCGCCCCGCGGCCGTCAGCCGCTCGGGGACGGAGCGGGCGACGGCCGCCGAGTGCAGCACGAGGCCGCGGCAGGAGTCCAGCGCCTGCAGGGCCTGCTCCGGGACGCCGTCCTCCAGGCACCAGGCGGCCGCCTCCAGCGCGGCCTCGGTGGCCCGGGCGGCGGCGGTGGCGGCGTGCTCGGTGCCCGACTGCAGCAGCGCCGCCCAGGCGAAGCCGCGCAGGGCGTCCAGTCCGGCGTGCCGGCCCCGTCGGCGGTCGTCGCGGGCGGCGTCGGCCCGCAGCCGGTAGGCCCGGCCGAGGGTGAGGCAGGACGCCGCCCAGAGCCGGTGCGCCGGGCCGTCGAGGCGGGCGACGGCCCGCTCCAGCAGCACCACCCCCGCCTCGTAGCCGCGGCGGTCGCCGGTCGCGGCGGCCTGCCCGGTGCGGCCGTTGCCGAGGGCCATCGCGTAGCGCACCCAGTCCTCGGTGTCCTCGCCGACCAGCCCGAGCGCCTCCTCGACCAGCTCCAGGCCCTCGGCCAGCAGCCGCAGGTCGCCGCGCGGGCCGGCCGTCAGGCAGCGGGCGATGCCGCCGTCGCCGAGCAGCCAGGCCCGGTGCTCACGGGGCAGCCGGGCCGCCTGCCGGCGCAGTTCGGCCACGGTCGGCCTCCCCGGGGGCGGTCCCAGCTCGCGGGCGCCGAGGCGGCGGGCGAGCGCGTCGCGCAGGTTGTGCGAGTGCTCCAGGGCCAGCCAGAGCTCGGCGCGGCTCGGGTCCTCCGGGTCGAGCGCGCGGTACACGGCGGCGAGTTCGGCGACGGCCCGGTCGGCCCCGGCCAGGTCGCCGCGCGCGGCGGCGCGCTGCGCCTCGAAGCCGGCCCGCTGGCCGTCCATCAGGCGCCGCAGGTAGGGGGGGAAGTCCGGGTTGTCCCGCAGCTGCTCCATCGCCTCCAGCGCGGACTCCATCTCGTCACCGCGGGCCTGCAGTTGGCCGAGCTGCGCCGAGGCCATCGCGCGGGCCAGGTCGACCCCCGCCCGGAGGCGCTCGTCCTGCCCGTCCAGGAGCGCGGCCGCCGCCTCCAGCTGGGCCAGCGCCTCCTGGGTGGAGGCGGGGTCGCCCTTCGTCACGCCCTCCCGCATCCGGGCGGCGCCGAGCATGCCCTGGACGGCGCCCCGGGTGGTGGCGGGCCCCTCGAAGGCGGCGGAGCCCTGGAACAGGGCGGCCTTCTCGGCCTCGCCGACCAGGGTGCCGTGCGGGTCGATCAGGGGCAGCGCGCCGAGCAGCCGGGCCCCGAACAGGGCGCGGTCCGGGCTGTCCGGGGGCAGCTCCTCCCACATCCGGTAGAGCCGCCGGAACCCGTCCTTCGTGTGCTGGTCGAGCGTCAGGTCGTTGGCGAGGTGGCTGAACTCGGCGTTGTTGAGGTTGATGAAGCTCCGGCCCTCGGTGATGTCCTCCTGGAGCTCCCGGGCGGCCTTCAGGGCGTCGGTGTAGACCGGGTCGTCGACCGGGGCCAGCGGGTCCGGGGCGTTGCCCGGCTCCTCCGTGCGGGCCCAGGCGAGCAGGATCCGGGCGGTCTGCCGGACGGCGGGGATCGCGTCCTCGGACAGCGCCTCGGTCGCGCCGCGGACCACGTCCGGAAGCCGCCGCCGGTCCCGGTCGTCGAGGTAGCGGGTGTGCTGGAGCACGGCGAGCAGGGCGGCCGGGGCCCACAGCGGGCCGTCCCGCTCCGGCTCCCAGCGGTGGACGGCCTCCCGGAGCAGTCCGAGGGCGCGGTCGCGGCCCTCGTTGTCGTCGCGTTCGGCGGCCCGGTCGTAGAGCAGGCGTCCGAAGGCGTCGAGGTAGATCGGGGGGAGGGTCCGCACGGCGTCCGGCCGGGCCAGCACCGGCGCCAGTTCGGCCTCGGCGGCGGCCGGGTGGGAGCGGTCCTCCCACTGCCACCAGAGCAGCGCGCGGATGAAGATCGCCCTGGTCTCGGCCTCCTCGGCCCACACCGGCGGTTCGGCCGCGCGCTGCCGGGCGGCGGCCAGGGCGGCCCGGAACTCCCGCCGGGCCTCCTCCAGTTCGGCCCGGTCGGCCCGGTTGCGGCCGGTCCACAGCAGCGAGGTGGCCAGGCCGTAGCGGAGCAGCGGCGCGTCCTGGTCGGCGCCCGCGGCGGCGAGGGCCGAGCGGTAGTGCCCGACGGAGGCCTCGGCGTCCTCCGGGCTGTTCGCGAACCGGGCCCGCTCGTAGTGGAGGTGGCCCAGGTCGGCCCGGAGTTCGACGGCCTGCGGACTGTCCGGCGCCGCGTCGGGCAGCGCGTCGTGGTGGCGGCGCAGGGCGTCGTCGATCAGCGGCAGGCGTTCGGGCGGCGGGGCGCCGTCGGTGATCCGGGCCTTGGTGGCCAGGGCGATCAGCCGCCGGCCCAGCACCTGGACGTCCGGGTGGGCGCCGGGGTCGGCGGCCAGTCCGCGCAGGCCGGAGTCGACCAGTTCGTAGACGTGGTCGAGGAGTTCGGCCGACGGGTCGAGGTCGTACTGGAACGCGCGGACGTGCCCGTACACCACCCGCCAGGCGTGCCAGAGGTCGTCCTCGCCGGGCCGGGCGAAGGCCCGCTCCATCGCCTCGGCGGCCAGCCGGAGGTCCTCCGGGCGGTCCTGGCGCAGGTGGAGCCGGTAGCTCTGCTCCCCGACCGTGGCCCAGGCGGTCGGCGCGTCCGGGTCGTCCGGGGCGTGCGCCACCTCGGCGAGCAGCGCGTCCCGTTCGGCGCGCAGTTCGTCGTCGGTCGGCTCGGCCGGTTCGGTGCTCTCTTCCACGGCGGTGCTCCTGCTGCGGGCGCGCTGCGGCGCGCTGGGGACGTGGGACCGGAACGGGGGCGCTACGGTGCGACCTGGGCGTGGTACGGGGCGAGGACGGCGTTGAGCCGGCGCAGCCCCTCCGGGGTGTCCAGGTCGATCGGCGGGACGCCGGCGGGCTCGACGGCGCCCGCCGGGCAGCGGTCCAGGAACAGCACCGCGGCGCGGTCCGCCGGTTCGCGCTTGGAGGGCCAGACGAAGCCCTGCGACCAGGGGGCGGTGTGGGCGCGGATCCAGTGGCCCCAGGCCCGGGTGAACGGGTACTCCGCCGCCTCCGCCTGGACCAGCCAGGCGTCCTGGGCCACGCTCGCCAGGTCGCGCCCGGCCACCAGGGAGACCACGGTGACGTCGGCCGCCAGGCGCAGGAACGACAGCCGCCGGCCCCGGACGGCGGCCCGCTGCACCAGCCGCGGCCCGGCGGCGGGGTCGAAGGGGATCGAGCGCAGCAATGTCTCGCAGACGGCCGCCTCCACGGTCAGCCCCGCGTACAGGAAGCCGTAGTCGTCGAGCGCGGTGCCGTCGAACCGGCCGCCGCCGTAGAAGCAGTCGGCCGGATTGCCGTTGAACGCGGTGGCGGAGCGACGGGCCGAGTGCACCCGGACCAGCTCCGTGCCGGCGGCCAGGGTCACCCTGGTCGGGTTCCCGGGCAGCTTCTCGGGCGGGCGGACGTTGACCACGGACTACTCCTCCTCGGTCAGGTAGCGGGCGGCCTCGACCAGCCGGCCGTCCTGGCCGGTGCCGAGCAGTGCGGACGGGACGGCGTCGAGCAGGGCGTCGCGGGACAGCCACCAGTCGCTCACGCCCCACGGGTCCCGGTCGCCGCCGAGCAGGGCGTTGACGTCCAGGACGGCGATCCACGGGGTGGCGGCCTCGGCGAACTGGAAGGCCGGCAGCCGGACCGCCCCGCCGGTGCCGGTCAGGCGGAGCAGGCCGGACGCGTCCGGGTCCCCGCCCAGCCCCCGCACCTCGGCGGCGGACAGCGCCGGAGCGGCGAGCAGCCGGCGGCGGACCGCGCCCAGCACCGGGCCCACCATCCGGGAGCCGTCGAGCACCAGGACGGCGAGGTCGGAGGCGCGGAACCCGAGGTGGGCGGCGTCCACCGCGCCGGCGGTGAACCGCGGGGAGCCGGTGCCGGCGGCCTGCGGCAGCAGCGGCAGCAGGAGCCGCGCGGCCTCCTCGGCCGCCTCCCGGTGGTCGGGGCGGTCGGGGCCGTCCGGTCCGCGCAGCCGCTCCAGCAGCCCGGCCAGCCGGGCGGCCCGGTCGGCGGGGAGCCGCGCCGACAGCCGGTCCCAGTCCGCGGCCGCCGCGGCGAGTACCAGGTAGGGGTTCATCCGTCTCCTCTCAGGCGGCGCCGAGCAGTCGCTCGACGACGTCGGCGGCGGCCGGGCGGCGCATCACCAGGTGGACCTCCCAGTCGGCGCCGCGGGCCGCCTCCGCCTCCACAGCGGCCCAGAGCGCGCCCAGACTCGCCTCGTAGCGGAGGCCGCCGCGCCCCGAGCCGAGCAGCGGGAAGGCCACCGAGCGCAGCGGCGGGTCGAAGGCGGTGCGCTCGCCGGCCATCGTGGCGAAGACCCGGGCGGCGGCCCGGGTGATGTCGGCCAGCAGGACGTCGTAGTCGTTGCTGTCCGAGCGGGGGACGGCGGTGACGGCGTGGTAGATCCGCCGCACGCCCTGCTCGGCCAGCCGGCCGGCCCCGGTGGGAGCCACCGTGCCGGGGGCGACGGCCCGACCGGTGACGCCGTGCCGGGCGGTCCAGGCGCGCAGCTCGTCGTGGACGAGGTCCTCGACCACGTCGCCGCCCGGGCCGCGGCTCGCGCCGGCCCGCCGCAGCGCCGCGGCCACCGAGGACTTGTAGGTGGCCGGGAGGGCGAGGAAGGTGTTGGCCGGCGAGACCACCACGTCGACGTCCCGCAGCAGGTCCACCGGGTGGACGTGCAGGGTGAGCGGCACCGTCCGGCCGCCCGCGTCCGCCAGCACGGTCCGGTGGGTCGCGGGGAGCTGGTGCGGGGGCCTCCCGGCGGCCCCGCCCGCGCCCGCGCCCGCGGCCCCGTCACCGGTTCCGGCCTCGGTCCCGGTCCCGGTCCCGGCTCCGGACTCGGGCGAACGCGCGGCGAGTTCGGCCAGCTGCTGCGACAACTGGCCCAGCAGCACCACTTCGTGGTACTTGCGGAAGCGCTCGACGCTCACCCTGTACACGTCGGCGGCGCGCCTGCGGCGGTCGGCCGCGGCCCAGTCGCGGGTGCCCCGGGCCAGGCCGAGGCTGAACCCGGCGGCCTCCTGGAGCGTCCCGGCCTCGATCCGGGACAGGGCCAGCCGCAGTACCGCCTCGATGGCGGCGGCCCGCGAGGACCGCCCGCCGGTCGTGCCCACCCGGGCGGCGATCCGGCCCAGCGCCGGGAGTTCCAGGTCCCGCAGCCGCACCACGCCCGCCCGCCGGACCTGGCGGAGCTCGGCCATGATCGACTCGTGGTCGGGGTCCTGCCCGGGGCCGTGATCGGGCGCGTCGGCGCGGGGGTGATCGTGCGGCATGGGCGACAGGATTCCACCGCGCCGAGGACCGGGACAAGTTCGGCCCGGCCCCGGCAGGCATATGCACCGGGCCCCTTCCCGCCCGCCACAGGGGACTCATTCACCACCCGCGCACCATCTTGGGCGCCTTGTGGCGGCTTTGGCCGAAATTCGTCTCCGGTGGGTCTACGATCTCCCAACGTCGGACCGAACCAAGGCCGTTGACGATCTTTGGGGGTGACATGGGCCTGCTCGGCGATGACCTGCCGTTCGCCCGTACCCTGAGTGCGCACGACCATGAGGCGTTCCTCGCGCTCGGCGCTCCGAAGGCCTACGACCCCGACCAACGGCTGGTCGCGGAGGGGGACCGCACCACCCACGTCCTGCTGGTGCTGACCGGCTGGTCCATGGTCCACGTGGCGACCGACCGCGGGGCCACCCGGCTCGTCCTCGGTCTGCGCGGCCCGGGCGAACTCGTGGGCGAGCTGGCGGCGCTGGACGAGCGGCCGCGCAGTGCGACCGCGCAGGCACTCGGCCCGGTCGAGGCACTGGTGATCCCGGGGGAGCGGTTCCGGCGGTTCCTGGCCGAGACCCCCCGGGTCGGCAGCCGGGTGATGTCCCAACTCGCCTCCCGGCTGAGGGAGTCCGACCGCGAACGGTCCGCCTTCGCCTCCCTCACCGTCGTCCAGCGCCTGGCCCGGCGGCTCGTCGAGCTCTCCGCCACCGGCGCCACCGCCCGGGCGGCCGACTCCCGCGGCCCCGGCGGCGGTTCGACCGCCGTCGTGCACCTGGCGCAGGACGACCTCGCGGCCACCGTCGGCGCCACCCGGGAAGCGGTGGCCAAGGCCCTGAAACTGCTCCGCGACCAGCGCCTGGTGCGCACCGGCACCCGGATGGTCGAGATCCTCGACCCCGCCCCGCTCCTGCTGCTCGCCCAGGGGCAGTACGGGCAGGGGCCGGGAGCCGGGGGCCGTCCGAACACCTGAGCCCCGGGCGGCCCCGAACACCCGGGCGCCCCGTACGTCCCGCACATCCCGAACGTCCCGAGCACCCGAGAACCGACCGAGCGAGACCCGAACACCAGGACCCGAACAGTCGAGGCCGGCGTGGAGCCGGGCTCCGGCCGCGCATGTAAACCATCACAGACAACCCGGCATGCGGCGCCGGATCCTGGCGGCATGTCGAAGACAACCGCGGGGGTGACCATGCTCGACCAGGCAGTCGACGCCGTGTACCAGCTGGTGGTCAGCGTGGACGTCCGGAGGTCCGGCGCCTACGACGACTCCGGGAAGACCCGGATGCGCGGACAGCTGTACGCCGTGCTCGACCGGGCGTTCGCCGAGGCCGGGGTGCCGGCCCCCGCCGTCCACCGGGAGGACCGGGGCGACGGCATCCTGGCGGCCCTCGGCCCCGACATCCCGCCCGCCCGGATCCTCGGCGTCTGGGCCAACGAGGTCCAGGAGCAACTGCGCCGGCTGAACGCGGGGTTGCGGATGCCGCTGGGGCTGCGGGTCGGCCTGCACGTCGGCCCGGTCACGCGCGACGCCCAGGGCATCAGCGGACACGCCGTCGACCTCGCCTGCCGGCTCGCCGACGCGGACACGGCCCGCCGGGTGCTCGACCGGGACGGAGCCGACCTGGTCGTGGTCGTCTCCGACTCGCTCTACCGCGAGGTGGTCTGCCACGGCGGCCGCTTCGTCGATCCCGAGGACTACGGCCCGGCCCTGCTGCGGCTCAAGGACGGCACCACGCCGGCCTGGGTCCGGCTGCCCGGCCGGCCCCGGCCCGCGCCGCTGCCGGAGGACGGGGGACCGGCGGAGTCCGACCCGGGCGGGCCGTCCGACGGCCCGCCCGACGGCCCTTCCGGCGAGCCGCCGCGGGGACCGTCGGGAGGGCCGCCGCGCCCCGCGCCCGGCGGAGCGCCGAGTGAGAGGCCGGGCGACACCTCGTTCCACACCCGCAACACCTACAACGGGCCGGTGCACATCGGCCGCACCGTCAACGGGGGGCAGCATGCCTGAGCCGCTGAACACCGCCGGGGCCGCCGAGCTGAAGCCGCCGAAGCTGACCCTGAAGAAGGACCTCCCCCCGTCCGCGGGCGCCGACCCGGTCCGCTCCCAGCCCCCCGGCGACCAGGACCGGGGCGCCGGCGACGCGGGAGCCGCCGGAGCCGAGGGGCCGAAGCCGGAGGCCGCCTCCGGGGAGGAGGCGGCCGGGGACCAGGAGCGGATCGACCGGGAGCAGGCCGCCGACCGGTTCCGCGAGCGCAGCCGCGACCGCCTGCTCGACGAGGAGGGCGACGAGGAAGGGGCCGCCGCCGGCCTGGGGGCGACCTTCCGGGCGCACCGCGAGGCCCGTGGCGCCTACCGGGTGGCCGGCGACCACAACCTGTTCGACCGCAACGTCTTCCACCAGGCCCACATCGGCGACATCCACCTGCGGCTGGACAGCCGGCAGGCGGTCGGCGCGGTCAGCGGGCCGGTCCCCGAGTCGGAGCTGCGGCGGGTGCGCCGGATCTACCGGGAGCCGGAGGGCTACGTCGACCTCCAGCGGGCGCTGCGCCGCCAGCGCGTCCTGGTCCTCGCCGGCGCCCCCGGCACCGGGCGGACCTGCACCGCGCTGGCGCTGCTCGACGAACTGACCCAGCACCGGACGGCCGCCGAGGACACCGCGCCGGGCGCCCCGGCGGCCGGCAGCGCCCCGGGCGCCGCC
>NZ_JBEZUT010000362.1:0-8393 GCF_040636595.1 Kitasatospora sp. NPDC036755 | reverse complement strand
CGCCGCTGATGGCGCTCGGCGGCGGCCTCGCACTGCTCGCCGTCCGGTCCGCCGAGCGGGCCGAACAGCCGCAGCTGGTGGCCGTGTTGGGCACCGCCGGGGCGGCCGCGGCGATCTCCACCATCTTCGGCAGCCCGCTGGTGGCCGGCGTGATGCTGATCGAGGCGGCCGGGCTGGGCGGCCCGCAGCTGATCGCGCTGATCCTGCCCAGCCTGCTGGCCGGCGGGGTCGGCGCGCTGGTCTTCACCGGTTTCGGCCACTGGACCGGCCTGGCGATCGGCGCGCTCTCGCTGCCGCGCGTGCCGAAGAGCGGGGTGCCCGACCCGGGGGACTTCCTCTGGGGAGTCCCGCTGGCCGTCGCGATCGCCCTGGTCTGCGTCGCCGGGCAGGGCGTGGGCCGCCGGGTGAAGGCCCTCACCATGACCGGCACCGCCCGGCAGACCGCCCTGCGCACCGTCCTGTGCGCGGTCGCCGTCGGCGGCTGCCTCGCCGCGTACGCCCTGCTGACCGGGCGTTCCCCGGAGGAGGCCGCGCTCTCCGGGCAGGCCACCCTGGGCGCGCTGGCCGCCGACCCGGCGGCCTGGCCGGTCGGCGCGCTGCTCGCCCTGGTGCTCTGCAAGGGGCTGGGCTGGTCGATCGCCCTCGGGAGCCTGCGCGGCGGTCCGATCTTCCCGGCGATCCTGCTCGGCGCGGCCCTCGGCACGGCCTGTGCGCCGCTGCCCGGCTTCGGTGCCGCGCCCGCTCTGGCCGTCGGGCTCGCGGCCTCCTCCGCCGCCGTCACTGGCCTGCCCGTCACCAGTACGGTCCTGGCCGCGATGCTGCTCGGCGGCGAGGCGGCGGACTCGATGCCGCTGCTGATCGTCTCCACGGTGGCGTCCGTCATCACCGCGCAGTGGCTGCGGGGCCGGCCGCGGCGGGACGCCGCCCCGGCCGGCCGGACGGAGCCCACCGGGGCCGGCTGAGATCCGGGCCCCGCGCCGGCGTCCCCCGGCGGGCCACCGGCGGGCGTCCCCCCGGGGAGTGCTCCGGTCGACTGATCCTCAGAAATGAGCATACGAACTGTATTTTCGCTGGTAGCGGCGGCGTTTCTGACGGGGCGTGAGGCCGTACGGGTCCCGGCGCCGGTTGCGGCGGGATGCGGGGCGTGGCTCCCTGAAGTCGCGGCGGGGTCGATCGGCACCGCCGCCTTCGGACCCCGAAACTCCGTGGAGGAGATCTTCATGCGTTCTTTCCAGCGCGTCCTGGCCGTCGCCGCCCTCACCACCCCGCTCGTGATCGGCTGCGCCGGCCTGGCCTCGGCCCAGGAGGGCCTGGACGCGTCCTTCGGCAAGGGCCAGTTCATCGCCAACGAGAACGGCGCCGGCGTCGCCAGCACCCAGTCCTCCGTCAGCCCCGACGGACTCTCGCACGCCGACTTCTGGATCTGGGCCGACGACACCGGCGTCTACGGCTCCTTCACGGGGGCGGGCGCCACCTGGAACCAGGAGTGATCTAGGGCACGGGTCCCCGGGGAAAACGCGGGAAGACCAACAGGGAAAAGCAGAAGGGCCCCAGTTCGACTGGGGCCCTTCGTCTGTGTCCGAGGGGGGACTTGAACCCCCACGCCCGATAAAGGGCACTAGCACCTCAAGCTAGCGCGTCTGCCATTCCGCCACCCGGACCGGGTGTCGTCCTCGCGGCTTCCGATCTCTCGTCCGTCGCGCTGACAGATGTAACTGTAGCAAAGATCGGCTTGGGGTCCCAAAACGGTTCCCGAGGGGCCGGTGCCGCCGGTGGCGACGGCAAGGGGCGGCGTGTGGCGGGGGCGTGACCAGGGGGTTTCGGGAGCGTGCGGGGGCTGGATCGGGATCCGGGGCTGGGGGAGGATGGGCGGACGTGCTCGTACGGCCCGGGTGCAGGTCCCGGGGGTGGCGCGCTGGTGCGTCGGTGCGGGCCCAAGACGAGGAGTGACCGTGAGCGAGCGGAACGAGTCGGCGGCCCCGAAGGTGACGGCGGAGTCGGAGGTCGCCGAGATCTGTCGCGATCTGATCCGGATCGACACCAGCAACTACGGGGACGGCTCCGGCCCGGGCGAGCGGAAGGCGGCCGAGTACGTGGCCGAGCAGCTCGCTGAGTTCGGGCTCGAACCGAAGATCTTCGAGTCGGCCAAGGGCCGGGCCTCGACCGTCGTCCGGATCGAGGGCGAGGACCGCTCCCGTCCTGGCCTCCTGATCCACGGCCACACCGACGTGGTGCCGGCCAACGCCGCGGACTGGACCCACGACCCGTTCGGCGGCGAGATCGCCGACGGCTGCGTCTGGGGGCGCGGCGCGGTCGACATGAAGGACATGGACGCGATGACCCTGGCGGTCGTCCGCGACCGGCTGCGCACCGGGCGCAAGCCCCCGCGCGACATCGTGCTGGCCTTCCTCGCCGACGAGGAGGCCGGCGGCACCTACGGGGC
This sequence comes from Kitasatospora sp. NPDC036755, assembly GCF_040636595.1. Lineage (NCBI taxonomy): Bacteria > Bacillati > Actinomycetota > Actinomycetes > Kitasatosporales > Streptomycetaceae > Kitasatospora > Kitasatospora sp. NPDC036755. The sequence continues at coordinate 5,950 of NZ_JBEZUT010000362.1, read as the reverse complement.
GCGCTTCCTGGTGGACAAGCACCCGGGTCTGTTCGAGGGCGTGACGGAGGCGATCGGCGAGGTCGGCGGCTTCTCCTTCACGGTCAACGACCAGGTCCGCCTCTACCTGGTGGAGACGGCCGAGAAGGGCATGCACTGGATGCGCCTGACGGTCGAGGGCCGGGCCGGTCACGGTTCGATGGAGAACGACGACAACGCGATCACCGAGCTGTGCGAGGCCGTCGCCCGGCTCGGCCGGCACCAGTTCCCGCTGCGGATCACCAAGACCGTCCGGGCCTTCCTGGACGAGCTGTCGGACGCGCTCGGGGTCGAGCTGGACCCGGAGAACATGGACGAGACGCTGCGCGTGCTCGGCGGCATCGCCAAGATGATCGGCACCACGCTGCGCAACACCGCCCAGCCGACCATGCTCGGAGCCGGCTACAAGGTGAACGTGATCCCCGGTCAGGCCACCGCGCACGTGGACGGGCGCTTCCTGCCCGGCTACGAGGAGGAGTTCCTGGCCGAGCTGGACAGCGTTCTCGGCCCGCGCGTGAAGCGCGAGAGCCTGCACTCGGACAAGGCGATCGAGACCGGCTTCGACGGCGCCCTGGTCGAGGCGATGCAGACCGCGCTGCGGGCCGAGGACCCGATCGCCCGCGCGGTGCCGTACTGCCTGTCGGGCGGGACGGACGCCAAGTCCTTCCAGGACCTGGGCATCCGCTGCTTCGGCTTCGCGCCGCTCCAGCTGCCGCCGGAGCTGGACTTCGCCGGGATGTTCCACGGCGTGGACGAGCGGGTTCCGGTGGACGGCCTGAAGTTCGGCGCCCGGGTGCTGGACCGCTTCATCGACGCCTGCTGAATCCCTGATCAGACGACTTGGTCGGCCCGTTCCCGGAGCGCCGGGGGCGGGCCGGCCGCATTGTCCGAGCTGATGATTGTGGGACAGGTGGAAGGAGATCGACAGAAGCGATTCTGCTGGGGATTCCAAGCTGATCATTTGTGCGAGACCTCACCGCTGAGGGTGAATGGGAAAGCCGCTCCGTACCCCGTTTGCCGCAGCGTCGTTCATCCCTGTGCAGCCCGCCGAACGGGTTGCTTGTCCATACAGGAGGAATGATGAAGGTCAAGAAGATCGCCGCTGTCACCGCCGCCACCGGTGGCCTGGTGCTCGCCGCCGCCGGTGTCGCTTCGGCTCACGCCGGCGCCGAGGGTGTGGCCGCCGGTTCCCCGGGTGTCCTCTCCGGCAACCAGATCCAGGTGCCGGTGCACGTCCCGGTCAACCTGTGCGGCAACACCATCAGCGTCGTCGGCGTGCTGAACCCGGCGTTCGGGAACCACTGCGCCAACGTCTGAGTCGACCTCCGGGCCGTCATGGCCTGTTGAGCCGATTCGAACCGGCCCCCGGGCGGCGGACGCGCCGCGCCGGGGGCGTTCGCTTCCCGGGGCCGGTGGGGCGGGGTGCGGGCGGGGCCGGGAGCCGCGCCGACGGGCCCTGGATACAGGGAGCCCGACACGATCGCTCGATCGGGTGAAGCCGATTCGTTCGGCTCAACCTCCCTGTTGGCCCCTCGTTAACTCGTGTGCAGCCGAAGCCCTTGCGTGATTTACGGATATACCGAAATTCCGACTTTCTTGCAGGGTTCATGTCAAGGTCGACACGTCGTCTCGAAATGTCAGGGGAAAAAATGAGGAATGTAGCCAAGAAGGGGATCCTCACGGCCGTGGCCACCGGCAGTGTGCTGGCCTCGACCGCCGGCTACGCCTATGCGGGGGGAGCCGGGGCGCAGGGGGATGCCGTGGGTTCGCCCGGCGTCGCTTCGGGCAACTCGGTGCAGGTGCCGATCGAGGTGCCGATCAACGCCTGCGGCAACACGCTCGACGTGGTCGGCTTGCTGAACCCGTCCTTCGGCAACCACTGTGCCAACGTCAACGGCGGCGGGGGCAACCCAACGCCGAAGCCCGCCCAGGTCGGTCAGCCCGGCGGCGGTTCGGGTGCCACCGGCGGCGGCGGCAGCGCCGGCGCCGGCGGGGTCGACAGTTCCGGGACGGGCGGAGGCCTGGGCAGCACCCTTCCGGGTGCCGCCTCCCTTCCGGGCGCCGGCACCCCGGGCACCGCCTCCCTGCCGGGCGCCACCTCCGTTCCGGATGCGGCCACCGTCCCGGGCGCGAGCGCGGCCGGCACCACCGCCAACTCGGCAGGGGTGATCTCCGGCAACAGCGTCCAGGCGCCGGTCGACGTCCCGGTCAACGCCTGTGGCAACTCGGTCAACGTGGCCGGCGTCGGCAACCCGGCGTTCGGCAACCAGTGCGCCAACGTGGAGACGGCCGCCCCGGTCACCCCGACCCCGCCGGTCGAGGGCTGCGTCGAGGCCTGCCCGACTCCGCCGCAGGTCTCCGCCGAGGAGGTCGTGAACGTCGCGCGCAACGGCGCTCCGGCCATCGCCGCCGAAGCCGTCGTGGCGCCCGCCGCCGCCCAGGCCGCCCAGGCCGCCCCGGCGCCGACCGCCCAGCTGGCCTCCACCGGCGCCGGCGGCGTCGAACTGCTCGGGGCCGCCGGTCTCGCGCTGATGCTCGGCGGCGGCGTGCTCTACCGCCGGGCCCGGGCCGGCGCCCGCTGACGCGGCCGACCGCACGCGGAGGCCGGCGCTGAGCCGGCCCCGCACGTGACAACCGCAGGAACGACGCACCCGCGGCCGCCGAGCGAACGGGCGGCCGCGGGTGCGTGAGGACCCGGGGCGGGGCGGGGCCGGAGCCGCGACACCCCGCCCGTCACCAGTTCCGGACCTGCCGGATGATCCGCCGCTTCAGCCGGACCGTCCGGCTCCCGTCGGGGAACAGCCTCAACCGGTCGAGCTCCCAGTGCCCGTACTCGGCGTGCTCGGTGAGCAGTTGGCGCGCCGCGTTGCGCGTGGTGCCGCGCGGCATGCGCAGGGACTGGTACTCGTACTCCGGCTGCCGGACCGGCTTCCGTGGGATCAAAACGCTCCTCCTGGGGATCACCTTCGGGCAAGCCTACGGCCTGCCCCGGACAGTCGGCCCGGGCATTTCCGGCCGTCCTCCCGTGCGGGGAGCGGCGGCCCGAAGGAGTGCGACCCGGGTCGTCGACTGACAGTCCATCAGTCCTGGTGCCACTGCTGAAGGGATACCCCGATCCCGGCGCGCGAAGCGGCACCCCAACGGCCCCGGCGGGCCCGCCGCGCGCCGTCCGCGCCCGCTTCACGCCGGTGTCGCGCGGGGACGAAACGTCGCGGATCGGACATCAGGGGGGAAGTTGCGGTGAAATCGCGGGTGTAGGTGACAACCGCTGTGCGTACCGACACCGCGGGGAGATAGCGTCTGCACCATGTCTGATGCCGCGCAGCCCACCATTGCCGAGGTACGCGCCGCCGCTGAGGCGGTCAAGGCCGCCATCGACCGTCATCTGGAAGCGGTGTCAAGCCCCAACGCAGCTGATGATCCCGCCGTTTCCGCCGCTTACGAGCAGCTCGCGACGGCCGCCATCGCCTACGACCAGCTCCTGTACGAGGCCTACGACGAGGTGACGCCCTTCGAGATCCCCGGCGACGAGGGCCCCGGCGGGTACCACGGCCCCGAACAGCCCGAGGCGATCAGCGTGTTGATCCGCCGCGACTACCACGTCGTCGACCCCGAGCGGCTGCGCGCCCAGGCCGAACGGCTGGACGATTCGCTGACGCCGGGCGGAGCCGGCGCGGGCGGGGTGAACGCCGCGATCGGCGTGCTGTTCGGCGAGTACGAGCCCGACGAGATCGCCGCCCGCAGCGAGGAGTTCGGCCTGGAGGAGGCCGACTCGACGCTCTGGGTCGCGGCCACCGAGCCGACCGAGCCGGGTGAGTGGCTGCCCGAGCCCTTCGAGCACGCCGACCCGCAGCTGCTGATCTGCCGGTTCGACGTGAGCGAGGTCTACGACGACGAGGACCCGGACGACTGACGCCGCCCAGGACGCGAAGCCGTCCGGAACGCGCGACGGGCGGGCCCGGGATCATCGGGCCCGCCCGTCCTGCGTTCCGGACGGCGGCTCCGGGGAACCGCCGTCCGGAACACCGGGGTCAGTACTCCGAGGCGGCGGTGTTCTCGGCGAGGACCGCCCGCAGCCGGGTGGTGCGCGGCTGCGCCGCGCGCCCGGTGACGGCCTGGACGAGCGCCGGGCCCGCCGCGTGCACCACGGACAGGTGCCGCTCGCCGCGGCCGAAGGCCGTGTAGACCCACTGCCGGGTGAGCGCCGGGGCGGCGTCCTCCGGGAGCACCACGACCGCGCCCGGCCAGCGCCGGCCGAGCGCCTGGTGGACGGTCAGCGCCCAGCCGTGCCGCAGCCGGGCGGCCTCGGCCGGCGGGACCGTCCGGCGCGAGCCGTCCGCATACTCCAGGTGGAGGCCGGAGGCGTCGCCGTCCAGGACCCGGGCCGGGCGGGTGACCCCGGGGGCGGGGGAGTCGACCACCCGGTCGCCCGGGTCGAAGCCGCCGAACCGGCCGGGGCCGGGGTTCAGCCGGGCCTTGGCGGCGGCGTTCAGGGCGCGGGTGCCCGCCTGGCCGCCGTGGCCCGGGGTGAGCAGCACGACCTGCTCGACAGGGATGCCCAGCGCGCGCGGGATGGAGTCGGTGAGCAACTGGATGGCGCGGTGGACGGCCTCGCCGGCGTCCTTGGCGGTCAGGATGACCACCTCCTTGTCCGGCGCCTCGACCGGCTGGAGCTCGCCGATGCCGACGCCGGAGACCAGCTCGCCGATCGGGCCGAAGTCCGGGGTGCGGGAGGCGACCGCCGGGCAGACCTTGGCGGCCAGCAGGTCGGCGAAGAACCGGCCGGGGCCGGCCGACCAGAGCTGGCCCGGGTCCCCGCTGAGCACCAGCCGGGTGCCGTCGGCCAGTGACTCCAGGACGACGGCGGCCAGCTCGACGTCCAGCAGCGGGGCGTCCAGCACGACCAGCAGGTCCAGGGCGAGCGTGCCGTCCGGGGCGCGGCCGGGGCCGGCGGCACCGGAGAGCAGCTCGGCGAGGGTGACGACGGGGGCCTCGGCCCCGTCCGCGGTCCCGGTGAGCGCGGCGAGCGAGTCCCGGCCCTGGTCGGTCCAGGTGGCGGCCCAGGCCCGCAGCCCGAGGCCCCGGGCGGCGGTGACCAGCGCGGCCGGCTCGGCGCGGGCCGCCTCACCGCCGGTGTGCAGCACCACGGCGTGTTCGGCGACGGCCGTGATCAGGGCGGTCGCGGAGGAGGACGGCGCGGCCTCGGCGGCGGCCGCCCAGGCGCTCGGGCCGACGGCGGGCGGCTGCTCGACGGAGTCCTCGGCGACCGGGGCCGGCGTACCGTCCTCGGCGGCGTCGGAGCCGTCGCCGGCGTCCTCGGCCGCGTCGGAGGAGCCTGCGTCCCCGTCGTCGGCCCCGTCCGGGTCCTCGCCCGGCACGAAGACGGCCATCAGCTGGAGCAGCTTCTCGGCGAGGCTGTCCTCGGCCATCGCCGGCCCCTCCAGGGCGAGCAGCGTCCGGGTCGGTGCCTCGTCCTCCTCGTCGCCTCCCGCCGCGTGCGCCTCGGCGCCGGTCAGCTCCTCCTGGAAGGGCAGCACCCGCCCGTCGGCGACGGCGGCCTGGACCGCGCCGGCCGGGTCGGGCATCCGGAGCCGGTCGAGCCCGGCCGTCACCTCGGTCAGCTCCAGGGCGGAGTGCCCGCGCAGTGCCGCCTGCTCCAGCAGCCACGGCACCAGGGCCCGGGCGCGGCGCTCGTCGCCCGGCCCGGCGCCGGCGCCGAGCAGCTGCCGGGCGAAGCCGTCGGCGTGCTCGGGCCGGACGCCCGGCAGGCTCAGCACCGACCACGGGTCCTCGCGCAGCCGCTCCGGGGCCTCCTCGCCGAACTCGGCGACGGCGGCGCCTGCAGAACTGGGACTACGTCCTCAACCACCTGCCGACCTTCTGGCAGGGCCTGCGCAACACCCTGTGGCTGGTCGTCGTGATGGTGAGCCTG
>NZ_JBEZUT010000361.1:0-8516 GCF_040636595.1 Kitasatospora sp. NPDC036755 | reverse complement strand
GGCCGCGCGACCGACCGGGCCCCGCCGGCCGGGCCCCGAGCCCGGCCGGGCGGCCCGGACCGCTCCCCGGGCTACTCGTCCCCCTCGCCCTCCTCGTAGAGCGCCTCCAGCGCCTCCGGGGTGCGGGCCCGGACCGCCACCCACGCCTCCCCGGCCACCCCGACCAGCACCTCCGGCCCCTGGTACCAGCGGAAGTGGCGGCCGAGCGGGGGCAACTCCCGCAGGCCGCCCGGCAGTTCCTCCTCCAGTTCGAGGAAGTCGGACAGCTCGTGGTCCTCCAGCAGCTTCTCCATCATCGCCATGGCGGCGGCCGCCGAGGAGAAGCGCTCCTCCCAGGGCTCCCACCGCTCCTGCGACTTGTCCGCCAGGTCGAGCCGGCCGACCGTCGGCGGGTCCTCCAGGCCGAGGTCGTCCAGCAGCACGCCCCAGTGCGCGCAGCCCTGGTTCTCCGCGCGGTACACCAGGGCGCCGTCCAGCACGTGCAGCTCGTCCGGGGTCAGCAGCACGTCCTGGCTGCTGGTGAGGTCCGCCCGGCGGCCGAACAGCCGGTACGCCTCGCGCAGCGCCGTCGGCAGCCGCAGGCCCAACCGCCGCTCGGCCGCGTCCAGTTCCGCGTCCGTGAAGCCGTCGTCCGGCCCCAGCGGCTCGCCCCAGTAGGCGGCGAAGCCCCGGACGAGCTCCCAGGCGCCCGCGCGGGAGCGCACACTTTCGGCCATTGCGGCCGGGATGTCGAATTCCGTTTCGTCCACCCGCGCACCGTACGCCACCCCTCCGACAGCGCGGTGAACCGTCCGACCGGCGGCCCAACCGCCGGTCCGGGCCCCGGCCGCCGTCCCCTCGCCGCCCGTCCGCGCACGACCGGCCGGATCTGACGCGAACGCGTAATCCCGGCGACACCCGTTGATCACCACGGGGTTCCCACGCCGTCGTTCGGGCAAGACACGGTTTCGGCCGGAACCGACATCACGAAAGGCGGACGCGCGACAGATGCCGACCGCACCGCACACCGCGACCCTCCCGGGCCGCCGCCCACGGGCACACCGGGGAGGGCGCTGGGGCGAGCACGGGCTCGCCTGGGCCTTCCTGCTGCCCTCCCTGGTGGTCTTCGTCCTCTTCATCGGCTACCCGCTGGGGCGGACCATCTACCTGAGCGGACACGCCAACGACCTCTTCGGCGCGCCCTCCCGCTACGTGGGGACGAAGCACTACACCGACCTCTTCGCCTCGGCCGACTTCGGCCGCACCCTGACGACCACGGCGCTGTTCACCCTGCTCACCGTGGTGCCCGGGGTGCTCGGCGCGCTGGTGCTGGTCCTGCTCCTGGAGAACCGGATCCGGGGCGTGCGGCTGCTGCGCTCGGCGTTCGCGCTGCCCTTCGCGTTCTCGGTGGCCAGCGCCTCGGTGGTGTTCGCGGTGTTCTTCAACCCCGCCAGCGGGGTGCTCAACGGCCTGCTGTCGCACGTCGGCCTCGGCCCGATCGGCTGGCTGACCGACTCCCGCTACGCGCTGTTCTCGGTGGCCGTCACCACGGTGTGGATGAACCTCGGCTACAACGTGCTGGTGCTCTCCGCGGGCATCGGCTCGATCCCCGGCGAGGTGCTCGAGGCGGCCCGCATCGACGGCGCCTCCGGCCTGCGGCTGGCCCGCTCGATCACCGTCCCGATGCTCGGCCCGAACCTGTTCTTCCTGACCGTGGTCTCCACCGTCCACGCCCTCCAGAGCTTCGGCCAGATCCACATCCTCACCAAGGGCGGACCGGACGGCTCCACCCGGACCCTCGTCTACTCCGTCTACGAGAAGGCCTTCGCCTACGGCTCCAGCGACTTCGGCACCGCGAGCGCCCAGGCCGTGGTGCTGCTCGTGGTCGTCCTCGCCTGCACGGCCGTCCAGTTCGGCGTCCTGGAGCGGAAGGTGCACTACGCATGACCACCCTCACCACCGGGGCCGAGGCCGGGCCGCAGGCCGGGGCGCCCCGCCCGCGCACCCGCGTCCTCGCCGGGCGCTCCCCGCGCGACCTGCTCGGCCGCGCCGCCGTCTACCTGCTGCTCGGCGTCGCCGTCGTCACCGTGGCCTTCCCGGTGTACTACGCGATCGCCGGAGCCTTCATGGGCCCGTCCGAACTCTCCTCCTACCCGCCGGCCCTGGTGCCGCACTCCGTCACCGGGCGGAACTTCTCCGGCGCCGTGGAGGCCATCCCGCTGGCCCGCCAGTACGCCAACTCGGCGATCGTGGCGACCGTCATCACCCTCGCCCAGCTGTTCACCTCGGTGCTCGCCGCGTACGCCTTCGTCTTCCTGCCGATGAAGGCCCGGGCCGTGGTGTTCGGGGTGTTCCTGGCCACGCTGATGGTCCCGTGGGAGGCCATCATCATCCCCAACTACCTGACGCTGTCGGGCTGGGGCCTCGGCAACACCTACTTCGGCCTGGTGCTGCCCTTCCTGGCCTCCGGCTTCGGCACCTTCATGCTGCGCCAGGCCTTCCGCCAGCTGCCCGGCGAACTGCGCGACGCCGCCCGGATCGACGGGGCCGGCCACTGGCGGTTCCTGTGGCGGATCGTCGTCCCGCTCAACAAGCCGGCCCTCGCGGCGCTGTCGATCTACGTCTTCCTGTCGGCCTGGAACCAGTACTTCTGGCCGCTGATCATCACCCGCACGGCGAAGATGCAGACCCTCCAGATCGGTCTGACCTCGCTGCGCGACTCCGAGATGGCCGACCCCGGGCTGATCCTGGCCGGCGTCGTGCTCTCCCTGCTGCCCACGCTCGCCCTGGTGGTCTTCGGCCAGCGCTTCATCGTCCGCGGCCTCACCGCGGGCGCGGTCCGTTGACCCCCGGCCCGTCCGTGTTCCCCGCTTCGTTCCCCGCTTTCCCGGATAGAGAGAGAACCCTCGTGAAGAAGAGTGCGCGCGCGCTCGCGGCCCTGCTGGTGGCCGGCCTGTCCCTGACCGCCTGCAGCTCCGGCGGCTCCGGCTCCGGCTCCGGTTCCGGCTCGGGCGGCTCGTCCGACGCCGGCGCGCCCGGCGCCCAGGCGCTCGACCAGGCCTCCGGTGTCACCACCGTCGAGTTCTGGCACTCGATGACCGGCAAGAACGCCGACGTGCTGAACGGGCTGGTCGGCCAGTTCAACGCCGCCCACCAGGGCAAGATCGAGGTCAAGGCGGAGTTCCAGGGCAAGTACGACGAACTGGTCACCAAGTACAAGGCCGCGGTGCAGCAGAAGGGCACCCCCGCCCTGGCACAGGTCTACGACATCGGCACCCGGTTCATGATCGACTCCAAGCAGACCGTCCCGGCCCAGGCCTTCGCCGACAAGGACAACTACGCGCTGGACGACCTGGACGCCAACATCCGCAACTACTACTCGGTCGGCGGCAAGCTCCAGTCGATGCCGTTCAACTCCTCGATGCCGCTGCTCTACCTGAACACCGACGCCTTCAAGGAGGCCGGCCTCGACCCCGCCCAGGCGCCCAAGGACCTCAACGAGCTGGGCGAGCTGGCCAAGAAGCTGACCAAGAAGGACGCCGACGGCAAGACCGTCCGGTACGGCTTCGGCGCCGCCATCTACGGCTGGTTCGTCGAGCAGCTGCTCGCCGAGTCCGGCGCCATGTACTGCGACAACGACAACGGCCGCGGCAACAAGGCCGGCAAGGTCGTCTTCGACTCCGCCCAGGGCGCCCAGATCGTCCAGTGGTGGGCCGACCTGGTCAAGGGCGGCTACGCGGCCAACACCGGCCGCACCACCGACGACGCCCAGGCCGCGTTCAAGGCCGGTACGGTCGCGATGCACCTGGAGTCCACCGGTGTGCTGCGCGGCTACACCGAGGCCGCGAAGTTCGGCGTCGGCACCGCGGCCTTCCCGAAGGTCGGCGCCGCCGACCAGGGCGGCCCGGTGATCGGCGGCGCCTCGCTGTGGATCAGCGGCCCCGGCCACTCGGACGCCGAGAAGCGCGCCGCCTGGGAGTTCGAGAAGTTCGTCTCCGCGCCCGAGCAGCAGGCCGTCTGGCACACCGGCACCGGTTACTTCCCGGTCAACACCAAGTCCCTGGACGACCCCAAGGACAAGGAGTGGGTGGCCAAGTACCCGCAGTTCCAGACCGCGATCGACCAGCTGAAGGCCACCAAGCCGACCCCGGCCACGGCCGGCTGCCTGCTCGGTGTGATGCCGCAGGCCCGCAAGGGCGTGGAGACCGCGATCGAGCAGACCATCGCGGGCACCAAGCCGGCCCAGCAGGCCCTGACCGACGCGGCCAAGGAACTCCAGCCGGCGATCGAGAGCTACAACAGCTCGGTCGGCTGAACCCGCTGACACCGAGCCGGACCCTGCCGACGGCCCGCCCCGCGCACCACGCGCGGGGCGGGCCGCGGCCGTCCACAGACCCTAGGACGCGTCCGCCTCGGAGAAGAGGAAGATCCCGGCCAGCACCAGCGCGGCCCCGCCGTACTGCCAGGCGTCGATGCGCTCGCCCAGCAGCCCCACCGCGAAGGCGAGCCCGAACACCGGGACGACGTTCAGCAGCACGCCCGCGGTGGTCACCGGGGTGCGGGTCACGGCGCGGTTGTACATCAGGAACGCGAGGGCCAGCCCGCCGCCGCAGACCCCGGCCGCGACCAGCCAGTGCAGCGGCCGGGCCCCGCCGGTGGTCAGCCCGCCGCCCAGCAGCCACTGACCGGCGATCAGCGGCAGGGTGAACAGCAGCCCGAAACCGAACTGGTAGGCCGTGGCGACCAGCGGATCGGTGTCCCGGACGATCCGCCCGGTGAGGATGGTCGCGGCCGCGGCGGCCACCGTGCCGAGCAGCACCAGGAGGTCTCCCGTGCCGAGCCCGAACACGGCATGGCTGCCGCCCAGCGCGGCGACGCCCACCGCGCCCAGCAGCACGCCGCCGACGGCGCGCGGCGTGGGCGCCCGGCGGTGGACCAGCGCGGCCAGCGCCACCACGAAGCAGGCCTCGGAGCCGCGCAGGATCGAGGCCTGGGTCGCGTCGATGTGCGCCATCCCCAGCCCGATCGCCCCGTACCCCACCATCGGCTCTAACAGCCCGAGCAGGGCGAGCCGGCCCAACTGGGCGCGCGGCGGGCGCCGGTGGCCCCGGAACAGCAGGACGGCCCAGGGCAGGGCGGCGGCGGTGGACAGGGAGACGGCGAGCACCGTCAGGACGGGCAGCCCCCGGAGCGCGTACTTCTCCGCGGTGGTCCACAGGCCCCAGATCGCCGACGCGCCGAGCAGGGTCAGCGTCCCGCCGGGGTGGCGGACGGCGTTGCCGACCACCCCGGTGGCGGAGCCCCGGGGCCGGGTCGGGCGGGCGGAGTCCGGCGGGCACGGGGAGGGCTCGGTGGCCATGGGCCGGCGGTTCCCTTCGGCGTCGGGCGGTGCGGTGGGGTGCGGTGCGGTGGGGTGCGGTGCGGTGGGGTGCGGTGCGCGTCGGGCCGGGCTCCGGTGGACGGTCAGTCCGTGCTGCTCCGGGGCGGGTAGGTGTGGGTGACGCCCCACGGGTCGGTCACGGTCCCGTCGCCGTTCAGGTAGGACGGCCCGATCGGCACCTTGCCGTGGCCGCCGGGGATGTCCAGCACGTAGGTGGGCTGGCACATGCCCGAGACCCGGCCGCGCAGCTGCCGGACGAGCGCCTGGCCCTCCTCGATGGTGGTGCGGAAGTGGCTGGTGCCGACCGCGAGGTCGCCGTGGTGGAGGTAGTAGGGCTTGACCCGGTTCACGATCAGGGTGCGGAACAGGTCCTCCAGCGCCTCGGGGGTGTCGTTGACGCCCTTGAGCAGCACCGTCTGGCTGACCAGCGGGACGCCGGAGCGGGCCAGCAGGCCGAGCGCCCGCCGGGCACCGGGGCCGATCTCCTGGCTGTGGTTGGTGTGCACGACGACCCACACCGGGGTGTCCAGGGTGAGCGCCGCGACCAGGTCCTCGGTCACCCGGTCCGGGTCCACCACCGGCACCCGGGTGTGGAAGCGGATCACCTTGACGTGCTCGATCGCGTCGAGCGCCGCCAGGATCGGCCGCAGCCGGTTCGGGGACATGATCAGCGGGTCGCCCCCGGTGAAGATCACCTCCCAGATCCGCGGGTGGTCGCGGATGTAGTCCAGCGCGGCCGCGAGCTGGTCCTCCTTCAGCATCGCGTCGCCGGGGCCGACCACCTCCCGGCGGAAGCAGAACCGGCAGTACACCGGGCACACCAGCACCGGCTTGAGGAGCACCCGGTCCGGGTAGCGGTGGGTGACGCCCTTGACGGGGGTGAACGGATCGTCGCCGATCGGGTCCACCCGCTCCTCCGGATAGGAGGTCAGTTCGGCTCCGGTGGGCACGAACTGACGGGCCACCGGATCGTCCACGTCGACGATCCGTCCGTGCATGGCGGGGGTGATGCTGAGGGCGTACCGCTTGGCGACGTCGGTGATCGTCGCGAATTCGTCCTCCGGGATCAGTTGCTGGGCGAGCAGTTCCTTGGGCGTGCGAATCGGGCGCGAGGCGACCATGTCTTCAGCTCCTGGGGAAACCGATGAGGATCGTTCGGCGGGCGGCGTCCTGCCGCGTTTCGACGGACGGCGAAATTCCCGCGAGCGACATCATCACGGGATTTGAGGAGGGCTTCGGAAAGCGATTCGGCGGTGACGCGAGAAGGCCGACGAATGACGACGCTAGTCCGGTGGCATAAACGCGTCAAGTTTGGATTGTGACAATATCCGGGAGGTCGCGTCACCGGTTGTTAACGATCCCGGTGCGACGCGCTCCGGGCGTCCGCCGTTCAGGCGGAGAGCGCCTCGTCGTCCTCCGCGGGGGCGCACGCGGCCGCCAGCTCGTCCAGTGAGAGGTCGAGCGCGAAGGCCAGTGCGGCGATGGTGAAGAAGGACGGCGTCGGGGCCCGGCCCGTCTCGATCTTGCGCAGCGTCTCGGCCGAGACGCCGGCCACCGCCGCCACCTCGACCATGCTGCGCCCGCCGCGCGCCTCGCGCAGCAGCACCCCGAAGCGCTCGCCGCGCTCGCGCTCCCACGGGGTCAGCGGAGTCCTCACCATGCCCCCGAGTCTAGGGCCTCCCCCTGCCGGGCGGTCCACACCCCTCGACCGTGATACAAATACCGGTATAAGAATTGGTTCAGGGGAGAGAAGTGCCATGGTCGAACTCAAGTCGGACACCGGGCTGGCCGCGATGCGCGAGGCCGGGCGGGTGGTGGCCCGAGCACTGGCGGCCGTCCGCGAGCAGGCCGCCGTGGGCGTGAGCCTGCTGGAACTGGACGAGGTGGCGCGCGGCGTGCTCAAGGCCGCCGGGGCCACCTCGCCGTTCCTCGGCTACCGCCCCGCCTTCGCGCCCGTCCCGTTCCCCGCCGTCATCTGCGCCTCGGTGAACGACGCGGTGGTGCACGGCATCCCGACCGGCTACCGGCTGCGCGACGGCGACCTGGTCAGCATCGACTGCGGCGCCGTCCTGGACGGCTGGGCCGGGGACTCGGCGGTCAGCTTCACCGTCGGCACCGCCCGCCCCGAGGACACCGCCCTGATCGAGACCACCCGGCGCGCCCTGGAGGCGGGCATCGCCGCCGCCGTGGCCGGCAACCGGACCGGGGACATCTCCCACGCCATCGGCACCGTCGCCCGCGCGGGCCGGTACGGCCTGCTGGACGGCTACGGCGGCCACGGCATCGGCCGCCGGATGCACGAGGACCCGCACGTGGCCAACGAGGGCCGCCCGGGCCGGGGCTACCCGCTGCGCCCCGGCCTGGTGCTGGCGATCGAGCCGATGCTGCTGGCCGGCGGCCGGGACGACCACCGCACCGACCCCGACGGCTGGACCCTGCGCACCGTCGACGGCCGCCGGGCCGCCCACATCGAGCACACCGTCGCCGTCACCGAGGACGGCCCGCGCATCCTCACCCTGCTCTGATCCGGCGGGCGGCGGGCTGTCGGCGGCCGGGCGGCCGGACCCGGAGAGCGGTGCGGCCGGGGTGACGGAGGACACGCGGTGGGGCCACCGGGGCCGGGAGTACCGTGCGGGGCATGAGTGATCAGGACTTCACCACGCACATCACCGTCCGCGGGTACGAGACCGACTCCCAGGGGCACCTGAACCAGGCGGTCTACCTCCAGTACGCCGAGCACGCCCGCTGGGAGTACCTCCGGGCGGCCGGGATCCGCCAGGCGGACCTGGTCGCCGCGGGGATCGGCCCGGTGGTGCTGGAGACCACGGTCAAGTACCTGCGGGAGCTGCGCGCGGGCGACGCGGTGGCGGTCAGCTGCTCGTTCACCTGGCGGGACGGCAAGACCTTCCAGGTGGTGCAGCGGCTGGTCCGCGAGGACGGCGTGCTGGCCGCGGAGATCACCGGGGTCGGCGGCATCCTCGACCTGACGGAGCGCAGGCTGGTCGCGGACCCGCGCGAGCCGCTGCGCGCCCTGGCCGCTGACCAGGGCCTGCTCGGCCTCTGACCCGAATCCGCAGGTAGTGGCCGGCGGCCAGTCAGTTGATCTCTGTGCTGGCCGTTGGCGCCGTTGTGGTGTGGCCGGGTAGGCCGGTGGCCC
>NZ_JBEZUT010000360.1:0-8560 GCF_040636595.1 Kitasatospora sp. NPDC036755 | reverse complement strand
GGCGTCGGAGCGGGCCCGCTCGGCGGTGACCGGGTGGCGGCGGCCGAGGTCGGTGGCGATCTCGTCGGTGGTGCGGCCGTCCAGACGCGGCCAGGGTCAGCACCCCCGCGAGCGCCGCCAGCACCAGCAGCACCGCCACGGGCAGTAGCAGCGAGCGTCGCGAACCCCGGATCTCCATGGCGGACGAACCTACCCTGCCGACCGGACCGACCATGATCCACACCGGCGGGAAACCAATCGACACCGAATGGACACCGTACGGAGACCATTATGTGACAACTTTTTCGAAACCTCTTCGTACGCTGATGCCGCTTGACCAGCTCTTGATCCCTGCTTGACCGAGAAGGCCGGCCACGGACCTCCCGGAACGGGCGGCGCCGGGCCCGGAGGAGAACGAGGCCCCTGTGAGCGGCACGGCACCCACCCCGCCGCGGCAGCACCGCTCCCGCCGCCGGGCGGACATGCCGCTGCTCGGAGGCATCCGTCCGCCCATCGCGCTGCTGCTGGTGCTGCTGCTCGCCGTCGCCGCGATCACCGCCCTGGCCGTCGGCGGGCTGCGGGTCGACGACACCCCGCAGGCCGTCCGGGAGTCCCACCAGTTCGCCGCCCAGGACACCGCGACCTCACTGCGCGCCGGACTGCACGAGAGCACCACCGACCTGCGCCGGGCCGCCGCCCGGTACGAGAGCGCCCCCGCCGAGCCCGCCGAGGTGCTGAGCGCGCTCGGCCAGGCGTACCACAAGTGGCGCGGCACGGCGGTGGTCCGCCCCGACACCGGCCGGCTGCTGGCCGCCCGCGGCGAGACCGTCCCGCTGGGCGGCCTCGACCTCACCAAGGTCACCGACACCGCGCCCGCGCCCGTCCTGGTGCCCTCCACCACCGGCACCCGGCTGCTCACCTTCGCCCTGGTCGCCACCAAGGCCGACGGCCGCGCGCTGCTGGTCGCCTCCGACAACCTGCGGCTGCCCGGCATCGCCACCCGCAAGGAACAGACCATCCAGGTCCTCGACGCCTCCGGCGCCGTCCTGGACACCACCGGCGCCGCGCTGACCGCCGAGCCCGACCGCAAGGTGGTCGCCACCGCCCGCGAGCGCGCCGCCCGGGAACGCCCCGTCCCCGGCGAGACCGCCGCCGGCAGCCTGACCGGGAGCGCGGACGACAAGGGCGTGCGCCGGGTCGTCGGCTGGGCCGCCGTCGCCAACCCCGACGGGCACGACCTTGCCGCCCCGCTCGGCCTCACCGTGGTCTCCACCAGCACCGTCGACGGCAAGCCCGGCAGCCTGGGCCACCCCGCCCTCGGCCTGGCCGCCGCCGGAGCCCTGCTCGTCCTCGCCCTGCTGCTCGCCTGGTACCTGAGCCGCAGCCTCCAGCGCCCGCTGCTGCGGCTGTTCCTGGAGTCCCGCCGGCTCACCCGCGGCGAGCACCTGGAGCAGCCCGTACGGGGCCCGAAGCGCGGCGAGACCGCCCGGATCGCCCGCGCGCTGGAGGAGCTGCGGCTCCAGCTGCGCGACCCCGACCGCCGACCGGCCCCGGCCCCGGCCGCCGGGCGCCGCCCCGGCACCGCGCTGCCGCTCGCGCTCTGCGCCGTCCTGGTGCTCGGCTGGTCCGGCCCGCTGCTCCTCCTCGGCGGCAACGACTCCGGCGTACGGGTGCCCACCCAGGTGGTGGCCGGCCAGCGCGACCGCACCGACACCGCCGCCGACCGGATCCGCCAGGCCCTCAACGAGGGCTACGCGGACCTGCGTTCGCTCGCCCCCTCGCTCGCCGAGGCCTCCGTCGGCAAGGCCGAGAACCTGCTGCGCGCCACCCTCGCCGAGCACGACCGCTACCGCGCGCTCTACGTCCTCGGCGCGAACGGCGAGGTGCTCGCCCGGGCCGGCGAGACCCCGCACCGCACCGGCCCGGAGGCGCTCGGCGCGAGCGGCGTGCTGCTGCTCAACAGCTCCGGCAAGGAGCCCCGGATCGCCGCCCGGGCCGCCCTGGGCGCCGCCCCGGCCGACGCCGAGGCGGACGGCGCCGCGGAGGGTGCCCCGGAGCCCAAGGGCCCGGTGCTGGTCGGCGAGTTCAAGACCGACTTCCTCGGCTCCCTGCTGGTGCGCCCCGGCCTCGGCCGGGTCTGGCTCGTCGACGACCGGCAGCGGGTGCTGGCCGCCAACGAGGGCTACAGCTCCTTCGGCGAACTGCCGGACGGCCGGGCCCGCACGGTCCTGACCGCCGCCCGGAAGTCCGCCGCCGCCGACGTGCTGCGCGACGGGGGCGACCCGGCCCTGTTCGCCGCCGCCCCGCTCGGCGGCAACGGCAGCGTGGCCAAGCTCGGCTGGTCCGTGGTCACCGCCCACCCGGTGGCCTGGCTGCACCTGGACCAGAACCGGGCCGACCGGCGGGTGGTGCTGGCCGGCATGCTCGGCCTGGCCGCCGCCGCGCTCTGCCTCGGCTGGCTGTTCATCGCCGTCGGCCTGCCGCTGCGCCGGCTCGCCGCGAGCGCCGAGGCGCTGGCCGCCGGCGACCGCCGGACCGTGCTCTACCCCGTCCACCACGACGAGGTCGGCGCCGTCGCCCGCAGCCTGGAGCTGATCCGCCAGGAGCTGGTGCGCGCCGACCAGGCCGGACGCACCGGCCACCGGCCGTCCGCACCCGGCCGGGCCCCGGCCTCCACCACCACCGCCCGCTGAGCCCCCGCCCCCGCCCGAAGGACCTCCCGTGCTCTTCCTCTACGTCGTGCTGCTGGTGTGCTGCACCGTGCTGCTGGTGGCCGGCATCGTCGAGCAGCGCCGGCACTTCACCGCCCTGGAGCAGATCCCGACCCGGGTGCTGGTCAACGGCATCCGCGGCAAGAGCTCGATCACCCGGCTGTGCGCGGGCGCGCTGCGCGGCGGCGGGCTGGTGACGGTCGCCAAGACCACCGGCACCGCGGCCCGCTTCATCCACCCGGACGCCACCGAGGAGCCGGTCTACCGCAAGTTCGGCATCGCCAACGTGGTGGAGCAGATCGGCATCGTCCGCCGGGCCGCCACCTACCGGCCGGACGCCCTGGTGATCGAGTGCATGGCCGTCATGCCGGCGCTCCAGGAGGTCAACCAGACCAAGCTGATCCGGTCCACGATCGGCGTGCTGTGCAACGTCCGCGAGGACCACCTCGCCGAGATGGGCCCCACCCTGGACGACGTCGCGCGCTCGCTGTCCCGCTCGATGCCGGTCGGCGGGGTGTGCGTGACCGCCGAGCAGGAGCGCGCGCACATCCTGCGCGAGGAGGCGGCCAGGCGGGACTGCCGACTGATCCTGGTGGACCCGGAGTCGGTGACCGACGAGGAGCTGCGCGGGTTCAGCTGGTTCACCTTCAAGGAGAACGTGGCGATCGCCCTCGCCGTCGCCGAACTCCTCGGTGTGGAGCGGCAGACCGCGCTCCAGGGCATGTGGGCGGCCCCGCCGGACCCGGGCGTGCTCTCCGTCGAGCGCTACCGGACGGCGGACGGCAAGCGGCTGCGCTTCGCCAACGTCTTCGCCGCCAACGACCCCGAGTCCACGCTGATGAACGTCCGCCAGCTGGAGGGCCTCGGCGCGATCCACCGCCCGCTCAGCGTGGTGATCAACTGCCGCCCCGACCGGGTGGAACGCAACGGCCAGATGGGCCAGATCGTCCCGGACCTCGACCCGGAGACGGTCTTCCTGATCGGCCACCCCACCAAGAGCGCCCGCGACGGCATCCCGGCGGACTGGTCGGGCCGGGTGGTCGACCTCGGCGGCGACAAGCGCGACCCGGCCCGGCTCACCACCGAGCTGCTGGCCGAACTCGGGCCGGACTCCTCGCTGGTGGCGGTCGGCAACATCCACGGCCAGGGCGAGCTCTTCCTGGAGGAGCTCGCCCGGCTGGAGCCCGACGAGGACGGCGCGGCACCGGAGTTCGCCTACCACGAACCCGAACCGCTCTACCCGGAGCCGGACTACCACGACCCCGCGTACGTCGAACCCTCCCCCGCCGAACCGGCCCCCTGGCAGCAGCCGGCGTACCAGGACCAGGCCTACGGCGCACCGGCGTACGCGCAACCGCCGTACGCGCAACCGCCGTACGCGGAGCCCGCGTACACGGACCCGGCGTACACCGACCACGGCTACGCCCAGCCCGGCTACGTCCAGTACGGCCACACCCAGCCCGGCTACGTCCAGTACGGCCACGCCGAACCGGCCCACGCCGACCCCGGCCACGCCGAACCGGCCGCCACCGACCCCGTCTACCGCCCCGAACCGATCCCCGACTCCTGGTACGACCCCCACCACCGCCCGACCCACTACGGAGACCAGCAGTGATCCCCACCGAGCTCACCCCCGAGATCGCCGCCATCGGCATCGCGCTCGGCCTGGTCTTCTCGCTGGTCTGCTACCTGACCACCAACCTCTCCCCCGGCGGCATGATCACCCCCGGCTGGCTGGCCCTCACCCTGGTGGAGGACCTCCAGCGGGTGGCCATCGTGATCGGTGTGACGGTGCTGACCTACCTCGCCACCCGGGTCGTCCAGAAGCTGGTGATCCTCTACGGCAAGCGCCTGTTCGCCGCCGTGGTGCTGATCGGCGTGCTGCTCCAGGCCACCGTGATGCTCGTCCTCCAGCGCGAACTGCCCACCCTGTACGCCAACCAGACGCTCGGCTTCATCGTCCCCGGCCTGATCGCCTACCAGCTGGTCCGCCAGCCGCGGGCGGCCACCCTGATGGCCACCAGCACGGTGACGCTCGCCAACTACGTCGTGCTGACCGCCGGCGTGCTGCTCGGCGCCCTGCCCGGCACCTGATCCCCACGGAAGCCCCCATGCCCGTCACCCGCAAGTCCCTGCTCAGCGGCGGCCTCGCCGTGACCCTGCTGGCCGCCAGCGGCTACCTCACCGTCCAGTTGCGGGACCGCGACCGGCAGCCGGCGGCCGGCAGCGGCGCGCCGCTGATCGCCGCCCCGCCGCCGGCCCCGACCGGGACGGCCTCGCCGGCCGGGTACCGCTACGAGCGGCTGTCCGGCCCGGACCGCACGGTGGTCCGGGACGCCCGCGGCGGCGTGGTCGCCACGCTGACCGACAACGCCCGCACCGCCGTGCTGACCGGCCCCGGCCGCACCTTCGCCGAGCCGAGCACCACCACCGCCACCGTGGTGACGGACAACTGGGTCCGGCTGATGCCGCAGCCGTGGAAGCCGGGCGCCGAGCAGGAGGGCTGGTTCCGCACCTGGTTCCAGCAGTCGCTCGGCTCCACCGCCGACGACGTGCTGGCAGTGGCCACCCAGTACATGACCGGCGCGCCCGCCGAGAAGGACGCCAAGGGCGTGCGGTTCAAGGGCGACGCCTCCTTCGGGCCGCTCAATCCGAACGGTTCGGCCGGCAACGACCTGCGGCTGGAACAGACCGACTTCCTCGACTACCTGGGCGTTCCGTACACGTTCGCGGACAAGGTGACCAAGCAGCCCGACAAGACCCGCTACGGGGGTTTCGACTGCTCGGGCTTCGTGCGGATGGTGTACGGCTACCGTTCCGGCTACCCGCTGCTCTCCAAGGACGTCGCCGGTCCCGGCCTGCCGCGCACCGCCAACGGTTTCGCCCGGGTCGGCCCCGGCGTCCCGGTGATCCCGCTGGCCACCGCCCCCGGCTCGGAGACCACCTTGCGTCCGGCCTCGCTCGACCCGCTACAACCCGGTGACCTGGTGTTCTTCGAGATCGACGCGCGCACCGGCGCCCGGCTCGACCACGTCGGCATCTACCTGGGCCTGGACACCGACGGCCACCCCCGGTACATCTCCAGCCGGGAGGAGGCGGACGGCCCGACCTTCGGCGACAAGGGCGGCACCTCGCGGCTCGACGACAACGGCATGTACGCGAAGGGGCTGCGCAACGCGAAGCGGCTCTGAACCCCGCTCCGTGTGGGAACCGACGGCCCGACGACCCGTACGGCACCGCCGAGCCGTGTTTTCGGGTCAACCGGGTAACGATCCGGCATGCCGCGGACGAATTTCTACGCGCGTAGCCGAAACCCGTCTATCCTCGGACCCGTGAACGCTTCTCCTCAGTCGGTCGTCTCCGCCGACCCCTACGCCGCCGCCCAGGCCGCCGCCGAGCGCCTGCGCGAGCTGACCGGTGCCGAGCGGCACGACGTCGCCCTGGTGATGGGCTCCGGCTGGGTGCCGGCCGCCGACGCCCTGGGCGAGACCGTGGCCGAGTTCCCGGTCACCGAGCTCCCGGGCTTCCCCGCCCCCGCCGTGGCCGGCCACGCCGGCAAGATCCGTTCGGTGAAGATCGGCGACAAGCGCGCCCTGATCTTCCTCGGCCGCAACCACTACTACGAGGGCCACGGCGTGGCCACCGTCGTCCACGGCGTGCGCACCGCCGCCGCGGCCGGCTGCGGCATCATCGTGCTGACCAACGGCTGTGGCGGCCTGCGCCAGGGCTGGACCCCCGGCCAGCCGGTCCTCATCAGCGACCACATCAACCTGACCGCGGACTCCCCGATCGTCGGCGCCAACTTCGTCGACCTCACCGACCTCTACTCCAAGCGCCTGCGCGCGCTGTGCCTCGAGGTCGACCCGTCCCTGGACGAGGCCGTCTACGTCCAGTTCCGCGGCCCGCACTACGAGACCCCGGCCGAGGTCAACATGGCCCGGGTGATCGGCGGCGAGCTGGTCGGCATGTCCACCACCCTGGAGGCCATCGCCGCCCGCGAGGCCGGCTCCGAGGTCCTCGGCATCTCCCTGGTCACCAACCTGGCCGCCGGCATGACCGGCGAGCCGCTCAACCACGCCGAGGTGCTGGAGGCCGGCAAGGCCTCCGCCGAGCGCATGGGCGAGCTGCTGGCGAAGGTCCTTGAGCGGATCTGACGCCCGCCAGGCGCAGAATCATGACTGACGGGGCCCACGGGCGGCGTGATCCGCTGATCACGCCCTCCCGTGGGCCCCGTCCGCATGCGTGACCCCCCTCTCTGCGGAACCCCCGGTCACAGCGGAACCCTCCCGACCCACAGCGGAACCTCCGGCCGACACACCGACGCACTTCCCGATGGAGCTGGCATGACGCAGGCACTCAACCCCGACCTCCTCGCCCGGGCCCGGACCTGGCTGGCCGAGGACCCCGACCCGCAGACCCGCGAGGAGCTCTCCGCCCTGCTGGCCCGGGCCGAGGCCCCGGAGGCCGAGACCGACGGCAAGCTCGCCTGGGCGGACCTCTCCGAGCGCTTCTCCGACCGCCTCCAGTTCGGCACCGCCGGCCTGCGCGGCGAGCTCGGCGCCGGCCCGATGCGGATGAACCGCGCCGTGGTGATCCGGGCCGCCGCCGGCCTGGTCGCCTACGTCAAGCAGCAGGGCCTGGGCGACCTGGTCGTCATCGGCTACGACGCCCGCCACAAGTCGTACGACTTCGCCCGCGACACCGCCGCCGTGGTGGTCGGCGCCGGCCTGCGCGCCGCGCTGCTGCCGCGCCCGCTGCCGACCCCGGTGCTCGCCTTCGCCGTCCGCCACCTCGGCGCGGCCGCCGGCGTCACCGTCACCGCCAGCCACAACCCGCCGCAGGACAACGGCTACAAGGTCTACCTGGGCGACGGCTCGCAGATCGTCCCGCCGGCCGACGCCGGGATCGCCGCCGAGATCGACGCGATCGGCTCGCTGGACGAGGTCCCGCGCGCCGAGGAGGGCTGGGAGGTGCTCGGCGAGGACGTCGTCGAGGCCTACCTGGCCCGGGCCGTCTCCATCGTCGACGAGCACGGCCCGCGCGACCTGGAGGTGGTGTACACCCCGATGCACGGCGTCGGCCGCGACACCCTGGTCGCCGCGTTCCGCCGGGCCGGCTTCCCCGCGCCGACCGTGGTCGCCGAGCAGGCCGAGCCCGACCCGGACTTCCCGACCGTGGCCTTCCCCAACCCGGAGGAGCCGGGGGCGATGGACCTCGCCTTCCGCACCGCCGCCGCCGTCGGCCCCGACATCGTGATCGCCAACGACCCGGACGCCGACCGCTGCGCGGTGGCCGTCCCCGCCAACGGCAACGCGGCCGGCGGCGGCAGCGGGGCGGCCGGCTGGCGGATGCTGCGCGGCGACGAGGTCGGCGCGCTGCTCGGCTCGGCCCTGGTCGCGAAGAAGGCCGAGGGCACCTTCGCCACCACCATCGTGTCCGCCACGCTGCTCGGCCGGATCGCCGAGGCCGCGGGCCTGGGCTACGCCGAGACGCTGACCGGCTTCAAGTGGATCTCCCGCGCCGAGGGCCTGCGCTACGGCTACGAGGAGGCGCTGGGCTACTGCGTCGACCCGCAGGGCGTCCGGGACAAGGACGGCATCACCGCCGCCCTGCTGGTCGCCGAGCTCGCCGCCACCCTCAAGAAGTCCGGCCGCACCCTGTCCGACCTGCTGGACGACCTGGCGCTGGAGCACGGCCTGCACGCCACCGACCAGCTCTCCGTCCGGGTCCAGGACCTCTCGCTGATCGCCGACGCCATGCGCCGCCTGCGCGAGACAGGCAGGCGATCCGGGCCATGGTCACCGCGTCCCCCAGGACGGCCATGCCGTAGACCGCGGTGCCGACCGCGCCGATGCCGACCCAGACCGCGT
>NZ_JBEZUT010000359.1:0-8605 GCF_040636595.1 Kitasatospora sp. NPDC036755 | reverse complement strand
CCGTTCTGCTTCACCCGCTGCGGCTCGACGTGCTCGGTGCGGGAGAGGTGACCGGTCGGCGTCGCGAAGGTCTCGCTGACCTCGTCCGTCAACTCCGGGACCGGGACGGGCTTGCCGGTCTTCTGCGCCTCGGCGATCGCCCGGTCGGTCGGGCTGATCGGCGGCCTGTTGCCGGCGCGTTCGGCGTCGACGGCGTCCATCTTCGCCGCGAGCTCCGGCGGGATGGCCGAGGGACTGCCGGCCGCCCCACCGGCGGACGAGGCGTCAGCAGAAAGGGCGATGGTGGCCGACGGGTCGTCAGCGAAGGCGAACGGCGCGACCGAGGTCAGTGCCAGAGCGAGGCCGACCGCGGTGGCGACAGCGGTCCGTGACGGATATCTGGAACGGCTTGCTCCGGTTGTAGCTCCGGGCGGAGCGGCAGGCATGGCGAAGTACCCCCACGAGAGATGCCCCGATCGGACCCGATCGGGACAAGGATCTGACTCTGCAAAGGATGTGTGCAGAGGCGCCCAGCAAGCTACCGCCTGGGGTCAAAGGACCGTCAACTTCTTATTTTCAGAGGCGTGTCCGATTTGGTGGGGGCTCGCCGATTTTCTCGAATGTGACATCGATCACACCCTCAGCCCTTCCTCAAGTCGCTCGACCATTGGATGGTTTGTCCCCTACCCTCCTGCGAGATCCTGTCCGCGTCGATCCGCGGCGCGGACTCTTCTTGGGGGGTAAAAAATGTCTTCCGAAGTAGAAAGACCACCCGGTGAATCCGGATGGAGTGAGCCCCCATCCCGGTGGCGCAAGCCTCGAATGGCAATTCTCGGTTCCTTTGCCGTGCTGAGCATGCTGGCCGCGCCGCTCGGTACCGCGGTCGCCGCCCCCGCGGACGGAGGCAAGGGCAAGATCTGGTCGCCGCCGAACACGCCGCTCCAGCGGACGGCTTCGGTGCCCGGAGCAGCGGACAAGCCCAAGTCGTCCTCGCCGAGCACCGGTTCACCGGACTGGGTGCCACCGAAGAGTGCGACGCAGCCGAAGCACGGCACGGCAACGGTCACGCTGGACGCGCCGACCGACCGGAACACCGGGCCGGCGGACGGGCGGGATCCCGTCGTCGGAGCTTCGAAGCAGGCGGGCGACCTGCCGGTCTGGGTGGCTCCGGTCGCCCGCGCGGGCGATGCGGCTGCCGCCGCGCCCGTGCAGGTGAAGCTCGCGGCCGCACCGGGGTCCGGTCCGGACGCGGGCGCGTCGGCGACGCTGGTGACGCTGTCGCAGAACGGCGACGGGGCCCAGCCCGGGAAGGTCCGGGTGGGGCTCGACCTGGCATCGATGGGTGCCGGTGGCGACTTCGCGCACCGGGCCGGGCTGGCGGTCCTGCCGGAGTGCGCGTTGACGACGCCGGACGCCGACGGCTGCCAGGTGCGCACGCCGGTCGCCTCGCACTACGACGAGCAGGCCAAGCGGCTCGTGGCGGACATCGACCTGTCCGCGGCCGCGAACGGCTCGGCCGAGGCGCAGCACACTCAGGCCAAGTCCGCGGGTGCGCCGGCACTGGCCGCCGCTCCCGCGCAGGTGGTGCTGGCACTCACCGCCGCCCCTTCGAGCGGGACCGGCACCTACAGCGCGACGCCGCTGTCGCCGAGCCAGGCATGGGCGGCGGGCGGCGGCTCGGGGTCGTTCACCTACAGCTATCCGATCGTGACCCCGTCGACCCTCGGAGGTACCGCTCCCACGCTGGCGCTGGGCTACGACTCGGCGTCGGTGGACGGGAAGACGGCGTCCACGAACGCGCAGGCGTCGTGGATCGGTGACGGCTGGGATCTGAGTTCCGGGTTCGTCGAGCGTGGCTACCGGGTGTGTGACAAGGCCGGTATCCCGGGGTCCGGTGACCACTGCTGGGGTGGTGCGAACCTGACGCTGTCGCTGGGCGGACACTCCGGTGAACTCGTTCCGGAGGCCTCCTGCACGGCCGGCAACGGTGTCGACGAGCAGTCGAAGTGCACCTGGCACCAGAAGAACGACGACGGGACCAAGGTCGAGTTCCTGACCGGCGCCAACAACGGCACCTGGAACGGTTCGTACCTGAAGGTGACGGACACCGCGGGAGTGGTCTACTACTTCGGCCTCAACCAGCTTCCGGCGGCCGATGGTTCGCCGAGCAAGGTCGGCCCGGAGAGCAAGTCGGCCTGGACGGTGCCGGTGTACTCGCCGAACGCGGGTGACCCGTGCTATGACGCGGCCAAGGGCAAGGGTTCCTGGTGTCAGACGGCGTGGCGGTGGAACCTGGATTACGTGGTCGATCCGCACGGGAACCTGACCACCTACTCCTACACCCCCGAGACCAACGTGTACGCGCGCGGAGGCGCCCAGAACAGTGGGAAGGGCGCGAACACGTCGTACACCCGCGGTGGTGTGCTCGCCTCGATCGGCTACGGGCAACTGCTGTCCGACCAGCTCACCGCCGGCGGCACCTACCAGGCGGCGTCGAAGATCGATTTCGAATCGGGGGAGCGCTGCCTGGCGGCGGATGCCAAGGCCTGCGACCCTTCGCAGCGCACAGCGGCGAACGCGGTGAACTGGCCGGACGCCCCGCTGGACAAGCAGTGCCCGGACACCGGGACGTGCACCAATCTCAGCCCGTCGTACTGGTCGACGAAGTGGCTGAACGGGATCACGACGTCGATCCGCTCGGGCGGCTCGTACCGCCCAGTGGACCACTACGATCTGAAGCACGTGTTCAAGACGCCGCAGAACGCGACGGACAACGCGCCGATCGCCTGGCTGCAGTCGGTGAAGCGCACAGGCAAGGACACCGCCAACGGCCAGGCCGAGCAGGCGCTTCCGGAGATGACCTTCGCCGACGAGCTGCTGCCCAACCGGGTCGACGGCCTGGTGCCGGCACGTCCGCGGTACTACCGCCCGCGCATGGCGGTCATCAGTACCGAGACCGGCGGCTCGATCCTGGTCTCGTACGCCAAGGAGTCCTGCTCGCGCACGGCGGGGAGGATGCCGGCCGCGGCGGACAACAACGACAAGAGCTGCTTCCCGGTGAAGTGGTTCGACACCGGTGTGCAGGCCACGGTGGACGACTGGTTCCTGCGGTATCCGGTGGAGACGGTCACCGTCGACCCGAACGCCAAGCAGGTCACCGGCGCGGTGGCGACGACGACCTCGTACACCTACGGTGCGGCCGGGTGGCACCGCAGCGACAGTGCGCTGGTCGAGTCGGACTACCGCACCTGGGACCAGTTCCGCGGCTACGCCAGTGTCACCACGGTGACCGGCTCCGGCAAGGACGGGCCGCAGGCGAAGTCGACCACCAGCTACTACCAGGGCATGGACGGCGACTACAAGGCGGACGGCAAGGCCAAGGCCGCTTCCGTCGCGGGCGTGAAGAGTGGCGGGCGGGTCGACTCCGACTGGCTGTTCGGCCAGATCCTGGAGACGGACAGCTACGCGGACGTGTCCGCCGATCCGGCTTCGCCGCTCTCGTACACGGTGAACACGTACGAGGCCCCCGTTGCGAAGGCCACGCGCACCCGGACCGGACTGCCGGACCTGGTGGCCCGGTACCAGGCGACCAAGGTCACCTCGACCACCACGGCAGTGACCACGACCGGTACGCGCACCTCCTCGACCGTGACGGCCACCGACCCCGGTAACAACAATCGGCTCACTACCTCGCTGAGTACGGCCGACGGCACGCCGGATGTGTGCACCCGCTACCGCTACGCGGCCCCGGCGAACAAGCAGATGACCGGCCTGGTCTCCGAGGTCTTCGTGATCTCCGGTGCCAACGCCTGCACTGCGGACGCGTCGTCGGCCAACACGATTTCCGGCACCCGCACGCTCTACGACGGCCAGGACTTCGGCACTGCCGGAGCCAAGGGCGAGGCCACCGGGACCCAGGTCCTGGACCACTACGACGCCAATGGGGCGGCACAGTACGTCCTCAAGGCCACGGCAGGCTACGACACGTACGGCCGCACCAGGGCTGCCACCGATCCGACGGTCACCGACAAGGCCAACCCCGGCGGCGCGACCACGACGACCGTGTACAGCCCGGCGAGTCCGGGCGAGCTGCCGAACAAGGTGGTCACCGGGACTCCGGCTCCGGCCGGCGCGCCGGATGAGGGCACTCCCCGCACGACCACGGTCACGCTGAACCCTGCGCGCGGTCTGGCACTCACCACGAGCGATCCCAACGGTCGCGCAGTGACCAAGACCTACGACGGGCTCGGCCGTCTGAAGGCGGTCTGGGCTCCGGGACAGGACACGGCGGGCAACGCCAACGCCACCTACGACTACGCCGTCAACGGCATGTCGTCACCGTCCACCACAACGACGAACTCGCTGCGTCCGGACGGCAAGACCTACGGAAAGTCGGTGCAGATCCTGGACGGTCTGGGCCGCCTGGTGCAGACCCAGGACGATCCGGCGGTCTCCTCCTACCACGGCCGCCTGATCACGGACACGTTCTACGACTCGCAGGGGCGCGTCAACCGGAAGTACAACAACTACTACGAGGACACCACCACTCCGAACACCACCCGATGGATCCCCGACGGCGCGAGGGTGCCGAGCGCGAGCGTGATCCAGTTCGACGGCCTGGGGCGCGCGGTGAGCACCCAGTTCGTGGCGCTGGGCACGCTGCAGACCACGAACACCACGGCGTACCCGGGGGCGGATCGGGTCGACGTGTCGCCGCCGACCGGTGCGACCGCGACCAGCACGGTCACCGACGCCCGTGGTCGTACCACCCAGTTGTGGCAGTACCGGACGCCGACGGCGACCGGCAATCCGGCCGACGCCGACGTCACCACGTACACCTACAACGCGTATGGCCAGCCGGCGACCCGGGTGGACGCCGCAGGTAACAGCTGGAGCCTGGCCTACGACCAGCGCGGTCGTCTGGTGAAGAACGACGACCCGGACTCCGGTGTGTCGACACGTACGTATGACGCGGGCGGACGGGTCGCGACCACGACGGACGCGCGTGGGCAGACGATCGCGATGACGTACGACCTGCTGGGCCGCAAGACGGGTACGTACAGCGGAACGACAGACCCCGCGAACCAGCTGACCGGCTACACCTACGACACCGTGGCCAAGGGGCAGGCCAGTTCCTCGACCCGTTACGTCGGTGGTGCCGGGGGCGCGGCGTACACCAAGTCCGTTGGCGATTTCGACGCCGCCTACCGTCCGACGAAGACCACCGTCTCCATTCCCGGTAGCGAGATCGGCAAGACCGGTCAGGCGACCTTCGACTACACGGCGGCGTACAACCCGATCAGTGGCTCCATCATCGCTGACGGGCGCGCCGCGGCGGGTGACCTGGCCCAGGAGTCGATCACCTACAACTACGAGTCCTACGGCGAGCTCAACGACATCAGTGGGGCCGGCTACACCTATCTGCGGCAGGCGGACTGGGATGCCTACGGGCGCAACATCCGTACCACGATGAATCCGTGGGGTACGCAGATCGTCGCGACAAACACGTACGACGAGCCGACCGGGCGCCTGCTGACCCAGTACGTCGACAAGCAGACCGCCACCACCGGCACCGTCCAGAACACCACCTACGCCTACAACCCGGCGGGCCAGATCACCGCGATCCGGACGATCCCGAACAACACCCCGGCCGCGACCGACCTGCAGTGCTTCACCCACGACTACCTGGGCCGGCTGACGTCGGCGTGGTCGGACACAGGGAAGTTGGCGCAGCCGACGCCGTCCCTGGCCGGTCAGGGGGCGTGTGCGAATGCGACGCCGACCGCCGGTGCGGTCGCGCCGGCGAAGACGACGGTGGGTGGCAGTGCGGCGTACTGGCAGGACTACACCTACGACGCGGTCGGCAACCGCACCAAGCTGGTCATGCACAACCCGACCGGTGACACGTCGAAGGATCTGACGGTCGACCAGGCCTTCCCGGCCCCGGGCAGCCGCAACACGCCGACCACCGCGGCCGGCACGGGCGGCGGCACCGGCGGTCCGCACGTGCCGACGACGGTGAAGTCGACCTTCCCGAACAACGGCAGCACCCCCGGGAGCAACCAGTACGACGCGGCCGGGAACACCACGAAGATCGTCAACCCAGGCGCGACCAAGACGCTGGGCGCGGGCTTCGTGCTCAACTCCGGTGAGTCGGTGCGCTCCAACTCCACCCAGCTGACCATGCAGACCGACGGCAACCTCGTGCTGACCTCGCTGCGCACCGGCCTGGTGACCTGGTCGACCAACACCCAGAACCACCCGGGTGCCTGGGCGACCATGCAGGACGACGGCAACTTCGTGGTCTACGACCCGCAGCGCGTCCCGCTGTGGTCCTCGCAGACCTGGATCGGCGCGAACAGCAAGTACTTCGCGGTCGTCCAGGACGACGGCAAGTTCATCGTCTACGCGCCGGGCTGGGTGTCCAAGTGGGGCACCTCCACCTGGAACGCCGTCGACGCGGCCAACGGTACGGAGCTGACCTGGGACGCCGAGGGCAAGCTCGCCTCGATGAAGCAGGGCAGCTCCACCACCAGCTACGTCTACGACGCGGACGGCAACCAGGTGATCCGCCGCAACCCGGGCAAGGTCACGGTCAACCTCGGCGGCGGGGACGAACTCGTCTACGACACCGGCAACAAGACCAGCACGGGCACCCGCTACTACACCCTCCCCGGTGGGATCACCCTGGTCAGGCAGGGCCCGACCAAGCTCACCTACCAGTTCACCGACCACCACAACACCGGCACCCTGTCCATCGACTCGGCCACCAGCACCGAGACCCGCCGTTGGACCGATCCCTTCGGCGTCGCGCGCGGATCCGGCGCGACCAACTCCTGGGCCGGCGACAAGGGCTACGTCGGCGGCCTCAAGGACGACACCACCGGCTTCACCAACCTCGGCGCCCGCCAGTACCAGCCGAGCACCGGCCGCTTCCTCAGCCCTGACCCATTGCTCCTCCCCGAGGACCCACAGCAGTGGAACGCCTACGCCTACAGCAACAACAGTCCGGTCAACAAGACCGACCCCACGGGCATGGCGTGGGAAGAGTGCGTGAGCGGCTTCGCCAACTGCACCAATAAGGGCACCAAGCTTGATGAGAACGAATGGAAGGGCTCGAGGTACAACGAGATCGTTGAGGAGAACAAGAGGTCGGAGCCGCTCCGCAAGGCGGGCTATGCCGAGTACGTCAGGCAGAAGCTGACGAACACCCTTCCCAGCCCCAGAAAGGAGCAGGCGGTGCCCGATGGCGGGAAGGGTGTGATCGGTCATTCCTCAGAGATCGTGGCCCAGGATCCCATGGGCCCGGACAAGACGATCGGGAAGGACTTCGATTGGGCCACAACAGATGGTGTGCGCACCATGGTCATGACCACCACGGATATGACGCAGTGGAACAGGCAGATCGGCAAGAAGAGGGCGTCCAGCCATGAGATGAAGGGTGGTGCAGAGGCGAAAATCAAGGTCGGGCCAGTTGAGCTCGGGAGCGTGGACGGCGAGGCCAGCTGGGACTGGACCGAGGAGGACTCGGAGGACAAGACCGAGGGTGGAAGCAAGACCACGGCTAAGACGATCACGAAGAACATGAACGTCAAAGCCAATACCCTGTCGGGGTGGTCGCCCCTGGTCACTCGGCGGGTCTATCGGACCACCTACTATCACGAGGATGGAACTGTAACGTCGAAGGACTGGGTGAACACTTATATCCACAACTGGGTGGAGGTCATCTATGAGGACCGCAGCGCGGTTCGGGACGTCGATGAGCTCTAGCGACTCGTTTCGAGGTCGCTTCTAGGCGGGAAATCGACAGCTGATCGGAGAAGATGATGAGGGACGTGAGATGCTTTTGGTGAAGCTTCGTACCGTTCTCGTGGGCCTGCTGTTCGGTGCCTGCGCTTGCACTGGGGCACATGGTGGGCATGATGTTCTGCCGGATGCGCTGGTGAAACCCGAATCGGCTGGCGGGGAATCTCCAGGGTCGACGATGCCAGAGGACTCTATGCGGCAGATCCAGCAGTTGGCTGAGGAGAACGGCAATGCTCCGGCTGGTGGCGAGTTCACGGTCGCTAAGTACGACAGCGGCTACGGCCCGGAGCTGATCTGGCAGGCCGAGAAGACTGGTGCCATATGTTCGGCGTCACCGAAGGTTATCTCGCGTGGATGTGATCCATCCGCGGACATTGCCGCGAGGCGGAACCCTGGAGTCGGAACCTTTCTCGGAGGTAGTCTCCACAATGGCCAGTGGTCGGTCATGTTGATGGCCAGTGGTGAGACGATCAATCAAATTTCGTGCCAGGGAAGAAATATTCCAGCACGAAAGAGCTACTCGGTCGACGTTGGCGGTGTGCTACGCACTGTCTATACGGTGTCCATACCTCGAGACCTCCAAGGCGAGTATCGGGTGGCAGTCCAGCGCGACGGTGCGCCAGCCGAAGACCGTGTGGCTCTGATCGTGGACAGGGACCCCGTGGAGTGCTGAGGCGCCCTAGTCGGCATGCATGACAGTGGCGGGGGGGGGGGGGGGCCCCCCCCCCCCCGGGGGGGGGGGGGGGGGTTTGTGGGGCCCACCCCGGAACACAGACGAGGGGCGCCCCCCCCAACGAAAAGACGTGGTAGGGGGGTGGGT
>NZ_JBEZUT010000358.1:0-8628 GCF_040636595.1 Kitasatospora sp. NPDC036755 | reverse complement strand
GGTCAACTCCCGCCTGTCCGCGGCCCAGTTCCGCCGCAGCGCCTTCGTCTCGGTGCCCAACGCCGGGCACGTGCCGGAGCTGGAGTCGACCGGCTCGGCCGTCGCCGGCGGCCCGGCGGGCCTGCGGGCGCCGTTCGAGGTCGCGGGCGAGCAGCGGGACGGCCTGCCCGGGGGCGATCCGGACGAGGGCGGCGAGGGCCTGGTCGGCCGCCCGGTCGTCGGGCCGGGCGGCGAGCTCGACGAGTGCGGGCGCGGCCTCGGCGGCGAGCGGTCCGAGTTTGGCCAGCAGGCTCGCCGCCGGGTCCTGGGCGGCGAGCCGGGCGACCGCCGGGACCAGCCGCGCCGGGGCGCGGCGCGAGACGTGGCAGGCGTGGTCGGCCGCCCACAGCGCCTCGGACTGCACCTCGGGGCGCGGGTCGCCGAGGGCGGTCTCCAGCAGGGCGAGGGCCGCCTCCCGGTCGGTGTCGGTGTCGCGTTCCAGCAGGGTGTCGACGACCGCGCACAGCAGTTCCTCGTGGTCGGAGCTGTAGCGGTCGACGGTGAGCTCGCGGGCGGGCAGCAGGCCGAGTACGGCCGCGTGGAGGGCGGCTTCCCAGCGCTCCTCGTTCCGCAGGCAGACCAGGACCGCGGCCAGCCGCAGCGGCACCGGGGTCTCCCCGCCGAGCAGCGACCTGGCCTTCCCGGCGGCCGCGCCGAGGTCCACCCGACCGAGGGCGACGAGCAGTTCGGCCGCCACGTCCGGATTCTCCTCGACCGCCCAGCGCTCCCACAGCGCGGCGGGCGCGAGCGCGCCGTCCCCGGTGTGGCCGACGGCCCAGCCCGCGGCCAGCCGGACCTCCTCCTCCGGATGGGCCAACAGTGGGAGAAGCAGCGGGAGTTGGGCGACGACGGCGGCCCGGACCGCACCGTCGGCGACCTCCCACTCGTCCTGGCTCTCGGCCATTGCGCCCAGCAGGCCCAGCAGCTCCGCCGGCCGGCGCCCGGCGGCGGCGATCCGGGCCAGGTACGGCACGGCCTCGACGGTGGCCGAGTACACAGTGCCCTGGTGGAGGACGGTGCCGTACAGCTCGGAGAGCGCCTCCTCGGCCGCGCCGTCCTCGCCCTCGGCGAGCGCGCGCAGCAGTGCGGGCAGGTCCTCGGCGCTGCCGTAGGCGTGCGAGAGGGCGGCCCAGGGGTGGTCGTCGAGCCCGGTGAGGGCTGTGATGGGATCCATGGCCGCGATCCTGGCAGGCGGGGCCGACAAGCCGCCGGGCCGGGCTGTCCGGGGAGTTGTCAGTGCCCCGGGTTACGCTCCCGGCACCCTGAGGAAACACCCGGGGCCCGCTCCTCCGAATTCGCCTACGGGGAGCGGGCCCCGGCCCAGGCAGACCGGGGCGTCGAACGGGTCGACGTCCGGCGACGCGTGCGCGGCGGCGCCGGCCCCGGCCCGGTTCAAGGGCGCCGCCCGGCCGTACGGGTGGGCCGGCGCTCGGGTGGAGCTGGCAAGCTGGCCCGGTCGGGCGCCGGAGGGCGCCCAGCGACAAGGGGGTGCCGGTGATGGACGGATCGACGGTTCGGCGGGTTCCCCCGCTGGACCCGCAGGTGCGGGCGGCGCTGGCGGCCGCCGGCGACCGGGCGCGGCAGGTGCTCCTCCCGGAGCAGCTGGCGGCCTGGCAGGAGCAGGACGCTGCGGCCCGGCCCCGCCCGACGGTGGAGCAGCTGCGGGACGGCGGACGGTTCGAGGTGACGGAGCTGCGCGTGCCGCGGACCGGTGACGAGGGCGAGATCACGCTCGTCAGCGCGCGGCCCGCCGGGGTCCGCGGACCACTGCCGTTGCTGTACTACCTGCACGGCGGCGGGATGGTGACGGGCAACGCGTGGTCCGTGCTGCCCCGGCTGCTGCACGGCTGGGCGCTGCCGCTCGGCCTGGCGGTCGTGTCCGTCGAGTACCGGCTGGCGCCGCGCACCCGCTTCCCCGGGGCCGTCGAGGACTGCTACGCCGGGCTCGCCTGGGCGGCCGAGCACGCGGGCCCGCTGGGCATCGACGCGCGGCGCGTGGTCATCGGCGGCAAGAGCGCCGGTGGCGGGCTCGCCGCGGCCCTGGCCCTGCTGACCCGGGACCGCGGCGGCCCCGCGCCGGTTGGCCAGCTGCTGCTGAGCCCGATGCTCGACGACCGCGGCGACACCTTCTCCAGCCACCAGATGGCCGGCCACGACACCTGGGACCGCACCTCCAACGCCACCGCCTGGCAGGCGCTGCTCGGCGACCGGTACGGCGTCACCGACCTTTCGCCGTACGCCGCCCCGGCCCGCGCCACCGACCTGGGCCGACTGCCCGCGGCGTACCTCGACGTCGGGTCCGCCGAGACGTTCCGGGACGAGGCCGTCGCCTACGCCGACGCGATCTGGCGGGCCGGCGGGGAGGCCGAGCTGCACGTGTGGCCGGGCGCCTGCCACGGGTTCGACACCCTCGCCCCCGGGGCGGCCGTCAGCCGGGACGCCCACGAGGCCCGCACCCGCTGGCTGCGACGCGTCCTCCAGGGGTGACGCCGGGCCGCACCGGGGCCGGGCCGCACCGGGCCCGGCCGCAGCGAGGCCGAGACCAGGCCGCACCGCAGCCGCACCGGGGCCGGGCCGGGCCGCCGGTCAGAGCCAGCCGCGCTCGTCGGCGACCCGCAGGGCCTCGGCGCGGTTGCGGGTGCCGGTCTTGGCGATGGCCGAGGAGGAGTAGTTGCGCACCGTCCCCTCGGAGAGGTAGAGCTTCGCGGCGATCTCCGCCACCCCGGCGCCCGAGCGCGAGGCGTTCAGCACGTCGCGCTCGCGGGCGGTGAGCGGGGAGGCGCCGGCGGCGAGGGTGGCGGCGGCCAGCTCCGGGTCCACCACCCGCTCCCCCGCCGCGACCCGCCGGATCGCGTCGGCGAGCACCTCGGCCGGGGCGTCCTTGACCACGAAGCCGACCGCGCCCGCCTCCATGGCCCGGCGCAGGTAGCCGGCGCGGCCGAAGGTCGTGAGGATGACGACCCGGCACCACGGCGCCTGCTGGGCCAGCACGGCGGCCGCGGCCAGGCCGTCCAGCCCGGGCATCTCGATGTCGAGCAGGGCGATGTCCGGCCGGTGCTCCCGGGCCGCCTCCGCGACCTGGTCGCCGCGGCCGACGGCGGCGACCACCGCGAAGTCGTCCTCCAGGTCGAGCAGGGTGCGCAGCGCGGTGCGGACCAGCTCCTGGTCCTCGGCGAGCAGCAGGCGGATCGTCATGGCGTCCCTTCGTGGGCGGAGTCGGGACTGCCGGCCGGCGCCGCGCCCGTCGGGACCGTCACCAGCAGCCGCCACCCGCGCGGGTCGAGCGGGCCGGCCTCGACCGTACCGCCCGCCGCGGCGACCCGTTCCCGCAGGCCGGTCAGGCCCTTGCCGCCGCCGGTGCCGCTGCCCTTGCCCTCGACGGTGCCGTTGCCGTCGCCCGGCCGGTTGCCGGCGCCCGTGCGGTCCGTTCCGCCGGTTCCGTTCCGGGCGCCCGTTCCGTCGTCGCGGATCTCCACGGAGGTCGCGGTGAGCAGCACCGAGCAGCGCTCCGCCCGGGCGTGCCGGACGACGTTGGTGATCCCCTCGCGCAGCACCCAGCCGAACAGTTCGCGCTCCCGCGGCGCGACCGCGTCGGCCGCCGTCGGGAGGTCGGCCACCACCCCGGCGGCGCGCAGCAGTTCGCGGCCCCGGGCGAGTTCACCGGCGAGCGTCACCTCGCGGTAGCCGGAGACGGCGGCGCGGACGTCGGACAGCGCCTGACGGGAGAGCGTCTCCACGGCCGCCATCTCCGCCACCGCGTGCTCCAGGTCCTTGCCCGCGAGCCGCTGGGCGAGGCGGGACTTGACGGTGATCGCGGTGAGCGAGTGCCCCAGCAGGTCGTGCAGGTCCCGGGCGATCCGGTTGCGCTCGGCCTCCGAGGCGAGCCGCGCCACCTCGGCGCGGGCGGCGACCAGGGCCTCGTTGGTGGCGGCGATCTCCGCGAAGGCCACACAGGTGAGCGAGGTGAACAGCAGGGCCAGGGCCTGGAATCCACCGGGCCCGGTGTGCCAGGGGCGCACCGCCCACGGCACCAGCAACGCGGCCGCCGTACCGGCCGCGATCACCTTGGCGGCGTGCTGGCGCCACTGGATCGCGACCGCGGAGACGACCACGGTGGCGAGGAAGAACGCGGCCTCGTGGGCGAACGGCAGCACGGCCAGGAACAGCAGCGTCATCACCGCGAGCAGCGGCCCCGCCCAGCGCCGTCGGCCCCGTCCGAGGGCGAGGGCCAGCAGCACGTGGCAGAGGCCGAACGCGACGACCACGGTGTATCCGGCGACCGCGGCCGCCCCGGAGACGGTACCGCTCATGGCGACGGCGGTGAGCGCGGGGAAGACCATCATCCCGCTGCCCAGCAGGAGGCGGCGCCACCCCCGGGCCCAGCGCTTGACGGGGCTCGCCTCGCCCTGCTCCCGGGCGGAGGGCGCGAACGCCCGGCCCGCGCTCCGCCGGCCTCCGCCGGAGTGGTCGTGCTCGCTCACCGTCGTCTCCCCCGTCCTCACAGCCCGGCGAACAGGCTACGCAGGTGCCGCCCGTTGACGACCGCGGCCACACCCAGCAGTGCGAGCCCGCAGACCCCCTGCTCGATCTTCATCCACACCGGGAAAGCCCCCGGCAGTGCGATGATCGCGACGATGGCGACGAGCATGACGGCCGAGACGATCCGCAGCCGCCGGAACGCGCCGCGGGAACCGTTGGCGGCCCGGACGGTCAGCAGCAGGGTGAACAGGGCGCTGGCCACGACGATGGTGCCGCGGACCAGCACCGGCGCGTTGACCATCGCGTGGTGGTCGCGGAGAGCGAGGGCGGCCGCCAGAGTGACGACGCTGAGGCCGAGGTAGGCGAGCACGAGCCACCTCACGGTACGGAAGGCACGACGGGTGTCGGGGTGCTGCAGGTCGGTGGAGGTCATGGCATCCATGCTGGTCGTCGGCCCGCCGACCGGGGCAGTGTGTTCGCGCACCGGCCCGCCGTGACAATTGTCAGCGGGCCGCCGTCACGGGACCGTTGCCGGTGGGCCGCCGTCCGGGGCCGTTGTGAACGCCCGGGGCTCCTCCCCCGCCGGTTCGGCGTCCAGCAGGCACACCATGTGCAGCTTCGCGACGGCCAGCCCGTCGACCACGACGGCCTGGGGCTCCCGCCCCCACACCTCGAAGCCGCAGGCGGTGTAGAGCCGCAGGGCCCGCTCGTTGCCCTCCGAGACGGTCAGCAGCACCTGCCGCAGCCCGCCGTCCCGCGCCGCCGTGCGCAGCACCTCCCGCACCAGCGCGCGGCCGATCCCCCGCCCACCGGCGCCGCGCGCCACCGCCATGCCGTACAGCGTGCCCTTGTGCCGCTCCTGGCTGCGGCGCGGCACCTTCAGCCCGGCAGTGCCGACCAGTTCACCCGCGCCGTCGAAGGCGCCGATCAGCGCGCCCGGCCCGGCCTCGGCCGCGGCCAGCCGGTCCAGCGTCGCGGACAGCGGCTTGCCGGCCTCCTCGGCGTGGCTGGAGGTGAAGGCACTCGGTGTCTCGCGCAGCGCCGCCAGCCGGAAGGCCCGGTACGGTACGGCGTCCACGACGCCCAGCGGGCGCAGCCGGACGGCCCCCGGGGCGCGCCCGGCCGTCGTGCGGTCCGCCGTCGGGCACCCTGTCGTCGCGTGGTCAGCCGGGTGGCATCCGGCCGTCGCCTGGTCAGCCGCCGAGCGCTCAACCGAGACGGACACGGGTGCACCTCGTCACGTACGGAAGGGCGATCTCCTCTCGGCCGGCCAGGTCCGGGTGGGTGGCCAGCAGCTGCTCGACGTCGGCGAGCAGGCGGACCCGCTCGTCCTCCGGGAGCGCGATCACGTAGCTGCGCGAGGCCACCATGTCGACGATCCCCGCCGGGGTGGTGGCGTGCTCCCAGCGGATCTCCAGCCGCTCGGGTGTCCCGAACGGCGCCGGCAGGAGCGGCAGGGTGTCGATCCGCGGCGGCGTCGACCGGTGCATCAGCAGACCCAGGGCGGCCGCCCAGGGCTCGGACTCGTCCCGGACGTTCCACACCAGCGCGAGCGTCCCGCCGGGGGCGAGCACCCGGGCGATCTCCGGCAGCGCGGCCGCCGGGTCGAACCAGTGCCAGGCCTGCGCCACCACGACGGCGTCCACGCTGTCGTCGGGCAGCGGGATGCGCTCGGCCGAGCCCGCCCGGACGGCCGCCTTCGGCACCGCCGCGGACAGCCGCGCCCGCATCCCCTCGTCGGGCTCGACCGCCACCACGTCCAGGCCCGCCTCCACCAGCAGCGCGGTCAACTTGCCCGTCCCGGCGCCCAGATCGAGCACCCTGCGGGCCTCCCGGGGCACCGCCGAACCGACCAGTGCCCGGGGATAGCCCGGCCGCCCGTGCTGGTACGCGTCCACCGCCGCCCCGAACGACCGCGCCCGCAGCCGCCCGGCCCACCGCCTGGTCGCCCCCTGCCGGGTCATCCCGCAGGCCCGCCCGATCTCCTCCCAGGTCGCCTCCCGCCCGCGCCGCAGCTCCTCCACCAGCTCCGTCCGCCGCTCCTCCAGCGCCTCGATCACCCCCGACAACCTCCGCAGCCCGTCGACGCCGCCCCCACCGGCCACGTCCTCCGCCACCCGCCGACCAAGATCGCCCATGTCCATGGCCCGGCACTGTACGGACCGTCGACGGCAACGTCAACAACCATTGCCACTACAGGCAACAGATGTTGCCCTCAGCACCCTGCGCACGCCCCGCCCGCGGCACGGCCGGCGCCTCGATCCAGCGACACTCGGCACGGATGATCGCGCCGGCACCGGCCGACGCCGTGCGGCGTGCCGGGTGTGACCGGGGATCCCCGTCCGGGTGATTGGCGCGTTGCCGGTTGACCGGAGTCGCCGTACGTAGCACGAACTCGGCGCGAAGTTCGGGGACTTGGCGAGGAAACCCTTCGCATGAGCGAATCCGGAGCGGGTCGGCGGCGCGCGGGCGGCGGGGCGAGAAGCCTGGTGGGAGGGCGGCGGCCGCTCCCGGCTGCGACTGGTGTGCGAAATGTCGGGGTTGCCCGATAGATTGCCACAAGTCGGTTGCGGGACGGTATTTTTGACTTTCGGTCAGGATGTCCTGAACTTGGCTATGCTGCACCACCACGCCTCCGGAGCCGGTCCCCCCGTTTCCCCGTACTGTTCCGATCGTTTGAGGATGCTGAATGCTTCGAGCTGGATCGTCACCCGCCAGACGGCGCCGAGCGCCCCTGCTCGGCTGGTTGTTGCCGACGGCCGTGATGGCGGCGGCCGTGGCGGTCGCCGCGGTGGCGGTGTCCGCCGGGGCCCGGGCCGGGGTGCTGTGGTGCGGAGCTACGGGCACCGTGCTGGTGGCCGTGGTGGCCGCCGAGTCGGCCCGCCGGGGGCGGGCGCTGGGCGAGTCCCGTGACCTGCACGCCCGGCAGGTGGAGGAGTGGCAACGCCGCCTGGCCGCACAGGAGGACGAGCTGGACCGGCTCGCCCGGCTGGAGATGCGCCGGGTGGTCGCCGGAGCCCGGTACGGCTACTCCTTCGACGTCCTGACCCGCCCGCTGGAGGAGAGCGACGCACCCGTCTCGCCCAGGTTCCGCCGCTCCCTGGTGGCCGTCGCCGAGGCGGTCGCCAAGGCCGTCGACGACGAGGTCAGCCGGCGCGACTCGGCCGAGCGGGCCTTCGTGAACATCGCCCGCCGGGTGCAGGCCATCATCCACCGGCAGGCCAAGGACCTGCGGGAGATGGAGGACCGGCACGGCAACGACCCGGCGGTCTTCGACGACCTGCTGCGCCTGGACCACGGCAACGCGCTGACCGGCCGCCTGGCCGACAGCATCGCCGTCCTGTCCGGCGCCCGCCCCGGCCGCCAGTGGACCCGCCCGATCGCGCTCTACAGCGTGCTGCGCGGCGGCATGTCCCGGATCCTGGAGTACCAGCGGGTGGACCTCCACCCGGTGGCCCAGATCTCGGTGACCGGACCGGCCGTCGAACCGCTGATCCACGCCGTCTCCGAGCTGCTCGACAACGCCACCCGCTACTCCCCGCCGCACACCCACGTGCACCTGAGCGCCTCCGAGGTGCAGAGCGGGATGGCCATCGAGATCGAGGACGGCGGCCTCGGCCTCACCGACGAGGCCCGGTTCCGCGCCGAGCGCTCGATCCGCGAGGCGATGGTCTCCAAGGACTTCGACGACCTCACCGAGTCCCCCCGGCTGGGCTTCGCCATCGTCGGCCGGCTCTGCCAGGCGTACGGCTTCCAGGTCTCGCTGCGCCGCTCCGCGTACGGCGGCGTGCGGGCGGTGCTGGTGGTGCCGCAGGAGCTGCTGACCACCGCGCCGCCGACCGGGCGGGCGCACGGCATCGGCGCCTTCTCCGGCCCCCGCCCGCTGCCCGCGAACCCGTCCCGGCACACGGCCTCCGGGCGCCCGTGGGGCACCCGGACGACCTCGGCCGGCGTCGGCCCCTCCTACGGCTCGACCAACCCCTGGGGGCCCTCCGGCCCGGGCGCCGGGGACGACGAGGTGATCGTGACCGAGTGGACGCCCAACGGTCTGCCGCAGCGCCGGCGGAGCCGCCCGATGGTGCCCCGGGGCGGCTACCGCGGGGCCGCGCG
>NZ_JBEZUT010000357.1:0-8630 GCF_040636595.1 Kitasatospora sp. NPDC036755 | reverse complement strand
TGCAGTGCGCCCCAGTTGGGCGCTCATCGCGGTCGACAAGGGAGAAGGCTCTCAGGCGCGGGCGCGGGCAGAGCGCATGGAGCTGCCTCCCCTTACGACGGTACGGGCGGCCTCGTAGACCCGGCGCAGCAGGGTGTCGGCGTCCAGCACGCCGAGCCGTTCGGCGACCTGGTCCTGGTCCTGGAGGGCGAGCCGGTCGGTGGCCCGGCCGGTGGCCAGGTGCAGCGCGTCGCGCACGTCGGCCAGCCGGGTGGCGGCGTCGTCCAGGCCGTCCCGCGGCGCGTCGGCCAGCCAGGTGGCGGCGATCGCGTCCAGCACCACGACGTCGCGCAGTCCGCCGCGGGCCTCCTTCAGGTCGGGCTCCAGCAGGAAGGAGAGTTCACCGTGTCGTTCGGCCCGCGCGCGGCCCAGCTCGCGAAGCTCCGGCAGGCGCGCGGGGGCGCTCGCACGCCAGTCGGTGAGCACCGCGGAGCGCAGCGCGTCGGTGAGCGCCCGGTCCCCGGCGAGGTGCCGGGCGTCCAGCAGGCCGAGCTGGGCCTTGAGGTCGGCGGCGGCGACCGCGCGGGCCTGGGTGACGGTGCGCACCGCGTGGTCCAGCCTGCCGCCCGTGTCCCAGACCGGGTACCAGATCCGCTCGGGCAGCTCCCGGGCGATCGGACCGTCGTGCAGCAGCAGGACGTCCAGGTCGCTGCGCGGGGAGAGCTCGCCGCGCCCGTAGCCGCCGACCGCGACCAACGCGACGCCGGGCGGGGCGCCGGCGGCCGCGAACAGCCCGGCCAGCCTGTCGTCGGTGAGCCGGGCGAGCGACCGGCGCCGCGGGCGGCCCCCCGGGCCGGGACCGGCGAGCAGCGCGGCCCGGGCGGCGGCGTGACCGGCGGGGTCGGCAGGGTCGACGGGGTCGGAGGGGCTGGTCTCGGTGGTCATGTGCGTGGGTCCCGTCCGTCGTGCTGGTGAACCGCCGTGCCGGTGAACCGCCGTGCCGGTGAACCGTCCTGCTGGTGAACCGTCCTGCTCCTGGATCGTCTGCCGGTGGGCCGTCCGGCCGGTGAACCTTCCGCCGGTGCCCGTTCGGCCGGCCGGACGACGCCGGTACGCCGTCGGGCGGACCCGCACCCCGGGGGTGGACGGACCCGCCGTCCGCGGTGCGGGGCGACCGGTCACCGGGCCGCACGAGGGGCTACAGGGCGTCCGGCCCGCGCTCGCCGGTGCGGACCCGTACGGCGGTGTCCACCGGGACGCTCCAGACCTTCCCGTCGCCGATCTTCCCGGTCCGGGCGGCCTTCACCAGGACGTCGATCAGGTCCTCCGCGTCCTCGTCCTCGACCAGGACCTCGATCCTGACCTTCGGCACCAGGTCCACGGTGTACTCGGCCCCCCGGTACACCTCGGTGTGGCCGCGCTGGCGGCCGTAGCCGCTGGCCTCGGTGACGGTCAGGCCGTGCACCCCGAAGGCCTGCAGGGCGGCCTTCACCTCGTCCAGTCGGTACGGCTTGATCACGGCGGTGATGAGCTTCATCGGGCATCGACCTCGGTCTTCTTCTCGGCGGGCACGGCTGCCGCGGCGGGCGCGGCGGGCTTCTCCGCGGGCGCCGCGGACTTCCCCGCGGGCCGCTCGGCGACGGGCTCCGCGGCGGCGGACTGCGCGGCGGCGGCCAGGCCCGGCAGGGCCCGGGCCAGGCCCGCCCCCACGGCGCTGAAATCGTAGGCGGACTCGGCGTGCTCGGCCTGGTCGATGCCGGCCGTCTCGACCTCCGCGGACACCCGGAAGCCGATCAGCCGGTCGACCGCCTTGGCCAGCAGCCACGACAGCGCGAAGGAGTACGCCGCGACCACCGCGACCCCCATCGCCTGCTTGCCCAGCTGCCCGATCCCGCCCCCGTAGAACAGCCCCTTGACGCCCTGACCGACCCCGCCGGTGGCGAACAGTCCGACCAGCAGCGAGCCGACCGCACCGCCGACCGCGTGCACGCCCACCACGTCGAGCGAGTCGTCGAAGCCCCAGCGGTACTTGAGCGAGACGGCGGCGCAGCAGACCGCGCCCGCGACCAGCCCGATCGCGACCGCGCCCAGCGGGCTGACCGAGCCGCAGGCCGGGGTGATCGCGACCAGCCCGGCCACCGCGCCGGAGGCGGCGCCCAGCGTGGTGAAGGCGCCGTGCTTGACCCTCTCGTAGGCCAGCCACCCGACCAGCGCCGCACCGGTGGCGACCTGGGTGTTGACCATCGCCATCGCGGCGACGCCGTTGGCGGCCAGCGCCGAGCCCGCGTTGAAGCCGAACCAGCCGAACCAGAGCAGCCCGGAGCCGAGCATCACCAGCGGCAGGCTGTGCGGGCGCATCGGGTCCTTCTTGAAGCCGATCCGCTTGCCCAGCACCAGGCAGAGCGCGAGGCCGGCGACGCCCGCGTTGATGTGCACGGCGGTCCCGCCGGCGAAGTCGATCACACCGTTGCGGTCGCCCAGCCAGCCGCCGTGGCCGCCGTCGAAGTAGAACACCCAGTGCGCGACCGGGAAGTAGACGACCGTGACCCAGAGCGCGATGAACAGGCCCCAGGCGGCGAATCTCGCCCGGTCCGCGACGGCCCCGCTGATCAGCGCGGGCGTGATGACCGCGAACATCAGCTGGAAGAGCGCGAAGGCGGTCACCGGGATGGTGCCGGTCAGCTCGTCCAGGCCGAGGCCGCGCATCCCGAGGTGGTCGAGGTTGCCGATCAGGCCCGCGAAGGAGTCGGAGCCGAAGCTGAGCGAGTAGCCGTAGAGGACCCACAGCACACTGACGACGCCGAGCGAGAGGAAGCTCATCGCCAGCATGTTCAGCGTGCTCTTGGCCCTGACCATGCCCCCGTAGAAGAAGGCCAGCCCTGGGGTCATCAGCATGACCAGGGCCGCACTGATGAGTACGAAGGCGGTGTCGCCCGCACTGAAGCCGTCCGGCATCGGCGTCTCCTCTGCGTCCAGGCCGATCCGCACCCGGGGACCCGTCCCGTGGTGCCACCCGGGGTGTCGGCGTTGAGGAGGAGCGTGCCGAAGGCTGGTTTCGGCCGGTGCGGCCTGGTGTTTCACCGCGGTGACGCGTGCGACGCGCGGGTTACGGCTGCGTGAACCGCGGCTGCGCGGGCCACGGGCCGCGGGAGGCGGGCCGCGCGAACCCCGTCGGCCCCGCACCCCCGCCGGACGCCGGACACACCACCGACCGTGACGGCGGCGGCCGTCACGGTCGGTGGAGCTTCCCCCGGAGGGCCCCGGTCAGACCACCGAGACGAACTCCGGGATGTCCTGGACCACCCGCTCCTTGAGCCGGCTCACCGCGTCCACGCCCTTGTACCGGGCCGCCGCGGCCTCCGTGGTCTTGCGCACCCGGGAGTTCAGCC
The DNA here is from genome assembly GCF_040636595.1 of Kitasatospora sp. NPDC036755. Taxonomy (NCBI): domain Bacteria; kingdom Bacillati; phylum Actinomycetota; class Actinomycetes; order Kitasatosporales; family Streptomycetaceae; genus Kitasatospora; species Kitasatospora sp. NPDC036755. The sequence goes on along the minus strand of NZ_JBEZUT010000357.1, from coordinate 5,262 downwards.
GCTCCGAGCGCACCTTGGTGGCGATGTCCACCGCCTGCTCGGCCATCACCACCGCCTGCTCGGCCTCCTTCTGCAGCAGGTGGACGCTGGCCATGCCGATCAGGTTGAAGGCGTACGAGCGCACGTGGTCGGCGTCCTGCCGGAACAGGTCGACCGCGGTCTCCATCACCGGAGCGGACAGCGAGGCGTAGAGCTCGGCGTTGTCCGAGTGGTACGCGAGGTCGCGGAAGGAGTGCGCGTTCTCGGCGTTCAGCTCGGCCGGTGAGAAGAACTTCAGCCAGTCCGGGTCCTGGTCGCCGTCCCGGATGTCGGTGAAGGTGTCCTCGGCCAGCCGGATCGCCCGGGCGCAGCGGTTGACCTCGCCGATGGTGGCGTAGGCGCGCGCCTCCATCGCGAACAGCAGGGACTGCTGGCGCGGGGTGGCGGTGTCGCGGCTGCCGTACTGGGCCAGGTGGATGAGTTCCAGGGCGTCCTCGCCCCGGTTGAGGTGGATCATCTGGCGGCTCATGTCGGTGAGGATGAGCGCGCCGAACGGGCGGTCGCCCGCCTCCTTGGCGGCGTGCAGGGCGAGCACGTAGTACTTCTGCGCGCTCGGGTGCATCCCGACGTCGTACGACATCCACCCGGCCAGGTGGGCGAGTTCGGCGGTGAGGCGGAACAGCCGCCTGGTGGTGTCCTCGCTGTACGTCTCCTGGAGCAGGTCGGTGACCTCGTGCAGCTGGCCGACGACGGCCTTGCGGCGCAGCCCGCCGCCGTTCTGCGCGTCCCACTGCCGGAACATGACCGTGGTCTGCTCCAGTAGTTCGAGCTCGGGTTCGGAGAGCCGGCCGGTGAAGGCCTCGCCGCCGTTGGCCGCGGTGAGGATCGGGGTGGGGACGCCGGTCGGGCCGGGGGTCAGCCAGCGCTGCATCGGCTCGATCAGCGCGGCGCCCGCGGTCAGGGCCAGCGAGGTGCCGAGGAAGCCCCGGCGGTTGAGCATGAGGTCGCTGCGGGAGTAGTCGCTGATCAGCTGGACGGTCTGCGGGCCGCTCCACGGCAGGTCGACGCCGCCGCCCACGGTGGAGACCGGGATCGCGGCGCGCAGACCGAGGTCCTCGACCGACACCACCGAGCCGAAGCGTTCGGAGAAGAGTTCCGACATGAGCTTGGGAATCGGCTCGCGGGGCTGCTCGCCGTCGAGCCAGCGGCGCACCCGTGAGGTGTCGGTGGACACGTGGTGGGCGCCGATCTGCCGGGCCCGGCGGTTGACCTGGCGGGCCAACTCGCCCTTGGACCAGCCACTGCGGGCGAACCACGTGGTCAGCTTCTCATTCGGTTGCTTCTCTGCCATGGGTAACGTCCCCATCCCGCCCGGCCCCTGGCGGGGCCCCCGATCGTGACCGCCCGACGGTTGCGGGCTCTTGCCAGACGTACCTGCCCGAGGTTCTGCCGTGCCGCCGTACCGCAGCGCCCTCGCACTGGTGTGCCATCGTTGCGGACGATCTGTCAGATTCCCAACTCCCGTTCCCCGATGGCCCGGAACAGGCTTCGACGACATCCGCGTGCTGAACGTAATGCCCCGCGAGGGGCCCGTGGGAGCGGCCCTGGCGAAACGCCACCTTTCGCCACCCCCAGGAGTGAACCGAAGCCCGGGGGCACACGCTTCACTTAGGGAGTCCCAACGGCCCGGCATATGCGGGCCGCCAAGTCCCCCGGCGCATCCCGGAGGGCCCGGCACAACCGGCAATCCACCGCAGCCCCAGGCGAGTTCACCGTCCACTCGGAGCGGCGGCAGCCCCACGCACACGACGATCCGGCATCGGCGCCGCCCCCACAAGGCGGCGCCCGAGGCGCACCGGCGGAACAGGCGCACACCACGCGCTGCGCGCCGCCACCGCACTACGCACCACACGGCTGACAATCGACACACAGTCACCGTCCCGTAACCATCGGCAACGAGAACCTGTTGGGGGAGGCATGGACAACCTGTTCGGCGAACTTCGGCTGGGGCACCTGCGGCTGGCACCGCTGGGGGCGCGCCGCCGCACCAAGGTCACCGCGTCCCAGGCCGCCGCGGAGTACACCGGCCGCTGGGGCTGGGCGGTCGCCACCGGCGCCCCGTCCACCGGCGCCCCGGTCACCGGCACCGCCGCCCCGACCCGCTGTCCCTGCGGCTCCCCCCGCTGCGCCGCGCCCGGCCTGCACCCCCTGCCCGGCGACGACGGCCGGGCCCGCGCCGGCCGCGCCGAGGGCTCGGTGCTGTTCCCCACCGGCCGCGCCTTCGACGTCCTGGACGTCCCCGAGCAGGCCGGCCTCCAGGCGCTGGTCCGGCTGGAGCGGATGGGCACCCAGGTCGGCCCGGTGCTCGCCGCCCCCACCGGCCGGCTCCAGTTCCTGGTCGCCGCCGGCACCGCCCGGCGCCTGCCCGACCTGCTGTACCGGATGGGCTGGGACGACGCCGCGCTCGACCTGACCTGCCACGGCGAGGGCAGCTACGTCGCCGCCCCGCCCACCGTCCTCGCCGGCCTCGGCCCGGTCCGCTGGCTGCGCCGCCCCACCCGCGACAACGCGGGCTGCCCGCCGGAGGCACGGCTGCTGCTCGGCACCCTCGCCTACGCCTGCCACCGCAGCCGCGAGCGCACCGCCGAGCCGGCCTGGATGGCCTCCTGACCCTCCCGGCACGCGGAAGGGCCCGCCCCGTGGAGGGGGCGGGCCCTTCGTGCGCCCTCGGCGGGCGGCGGGGACGTCAGTCCCCGATCAGCGCGTCCACGAACGCGCCCGGCTCGAACGGCGCCAGGTCGTCCGCGCCCTCGCCCAGGCCGATCAGCTTGACCGGGACGCCCAGCTCGCGCTGGACCGCGACCACGATGCCGCCCTTGGCGGTGCCGTCCAGCTTGGTCAGCACGATGCCGGTGATGTCGACCACCTCGGCGAACACCCGGGCCTGGATCAGGCCGTTCTGGCCGGTGGTGGCGTCCAGCACCAGCAGCACCTCGTCCACCGGGCCGTGCTTCTCGACGACCCGCTTGACCTTGCCCAGCTCGTCCATCAGGCCGGTCTTGGTGTGCAGGCGGCCGGCGGTGTCGATCAGCACGGTGTCCGCGCCCTCGGCGATGCCCTCCTTGACCGCGTCGAAGGCGATCGAGGCCGGGTCCCCGCCCTCCGGGCCGCGCACGGTGCGCGCACCCACCCGCTCGCCCCAGGTCTGGAGCTGGTCGGCGGCGGCGGCGCGGAAGGTGTCGGCGGCGCCGAGCACCACCTTGCGGCCGTCGGCGACCAGGACGCGGGCCAGCTTGCCGGTGGTGGTGGTCTTGCCGACGCCGTTGACGCCGACCACCAGGACCACCGCCGGGCCCTCCTCGTGCTTGGTGGAGCGGACGGCGCGGTCGGCGTCCTTGCCGACCAGCTCGACCAGCTCCTCGCGCAGCAGCGCGCGCAGCTCGTCGGGCGTACGGGTGCCGAGCACCTTCACCCGGGTGCGCAGCCGCTCGACCAGCTCCTGGGTGGGAGTGACGCCGACGTCGGCGGTGAGCAGGGTCTCCTCGATCTCCTCCCAGGTGTCCTCGTCCAGGTGCTCCCGGGAGAGCAGCGAGAGCAGGCCCTTGCCGAGCGAGTTCTGCGAGCGGGAGAGCCGCGAGCGCAGCCGGACCAGCCGGCCGGCGGTGGGCTCGGGGACCTCGATGGCGGGTGCCGTCCCGGCCTCCGCCGGGGCCTCGACCTCGACGGCCTCGGGGGCTTCGACGGTCTCGGGGGCTTCGGGGAGCGGGACTTCCTCGACGGTGCGACGAGGTTCCTCGGTCGGCGGCGCGGACTCCTCGCCGACCTGGGGCTCCTGCGGGGTCTTCGGCGCCGTGATGACCGGCGCCTGCGACTTCGGGGGCAGCTGCTGGCGTCGTCTGCCGGAAACGACGAGGCCCGCGATCGCGCCGATGGCGACCACGGCGATGACTACGGCAAGGATCACGTATTCCATAACCGCTCCAGTATCCGCGACCGGAGCCCGGATGGACCGCAGCCGCCCTACACCGATGCGGTGCGCACCGCCCGCGACCGCCGTTCCCGGTGCTCTCCCCCGGCCTGGCGGCCGGGAGGTGCCCCCTCGCGCAGCCGCTGGCTGATCACCTGCGAGATGCCGTCGCCCTTCATGGTCACGCCGTAGAGGGCGTCGGCCGACTCCATGGTGAGCTTCTGGTGGGTGATCACGATCAGCTGGGAGCTCTCCCGCAGCTCCTCCATGATCCCGATCAGCCGGCGCAGGTTGGTCTCGTCCAGCGCCGCCTCCACCTCGTCCATCACGTAGAACGGGCTGGGCCGGGCCTTGAAGATCGCCACCAGCAGCGCCACCGCGGTCAGCGAGCGCTCGCCGCCGGAGAGCAGCGACAGCCGCTTGACCTTCTTGCCCGGCGGGCGGGCCTCCACCTCGACCCCGGTGGTGAGCATGTTCTCCGGGTCGGTCAGCACCAGCCGGCCCTCCCCGCCGGGGAAGAGCCGGGCGAAGACGCCCTCGAACTGGGCGGCGGTGTCGTGGTACGCCGAGGTGAACAGCTGCTCGACCCGCTGGTCCACGTCCCGGACGATGTCCAGCAGGTCGCGCCGGCTGCGCTTGAGGTCGTCGAGCTGCTCGCCGAGGAAGCGGTGGCGCTCCTCCAGCGCGGCGAACTCCTCCAGGGCGAGCGGGTTGACCTTGCCCAGCTGCTGGTAGGCCTTCTCGGCCGCCCGCAGCCGCTTCTCCTGCTCGGCCCGGACGTACGGGTACGGCTCCCCCGGCTCCGCCCCGTCCTCGGCGGGCGGGGGCGGTACCGGCCGGTCCGGCCCGTACGAGGCGAGCAGCTCGCCGCCGTCGATGCCGAACTCCTCCAGCGCGCGGGCCTCCAGTTGCTCGATCCGCAGCCGCTTCTCGGCCCGCAGCACCTCGTCCCGGTGCCCGGCGTCGACCAGCTTGTCCAGCTCCTCCTTGAGCCCGCGGCCGTGCTCCCGGTGCTCGCGCAACTCGTGCTCGCGCTCGGCGCGCGCCTGCTCGACGGCCGCCCGCCCGGCGTCCGCGCGGGCCAGCGACACCTCCAGGCAGGCCAGCAGCTGCCGGGCGCCCGCCGCGACGGCGTTCGCCACCCCGGCGTCGTGCTCGGCGCGCCGGAGGCGCTCGGCGGCCCGGGCGCGCGCCTCGCGCGCGGCGCGGGCGGCCCGGGCCCGCGGGTCGGCCCGGCCGGGCAGGGCGCGGGCCCCCGCCGCGTGGGTGCGCACCCCGGGCCGGGCCACCAGGTCCGCCAGCCGGGCGTCGCACGC
>NZ_JBEZUT010000356.1:0-8720 GCF_040636595.1 Kitasatospora sp. NPDC036755 | reverse complement strand
GGGGGACCGGGTCCCGCGGCGATGACCCGCGGACGGCCCGCGCGGGGTTCCGCGCGGGCCGTCGCTCGTTCGAGGTCGCATGACGGTCCGTCAGCGCAGGCTGCTGTCCATCGCGTTGAGCATCGTGCCGGAGGCGTCGTCGTTCTCCAGGGAGAAGGCGAACAGCCCGCCCAGGCCCTTGCTCTTGGCGTAGGCCCCGCGCGCCTGGACGGCCTGCGGGTTGTCGCCGGTCCAGAAGTTGGTGCCGTCGTAGACCCAGGCGCTCTCGGTGACCGGGTCCCAGTGGGTCTGCGCCGCGGTCGGGTTGAGCTCCTTCCAGGCGGCCAGGCCGGCCTCCTGGCTCAGCGGCTTCTTCGCCGTCGGGCCGGTCGCGCTCTGGTACAGGCCGTAGTTGGAGCCGGCCGGGACGCCGGTCCAGCCGCGCCAGTAGAACGGGATGCCCAGCACGATCTTGTTCGCCGGGAAGCCGCCGGGGATGCCGTACTCGGGCAGGCCGGTGGTGTACGCGGCGAGCGTGGTGTCCACGTTGTACTTGCGGGTGCCCGGGGTGATCGGCGTGGTCGGGTCGGCCGGGCTGTCGTGCAGCGGGTCCTGGTGGTTGGTCGGGCCGGTGGCGTCCCACGCGCCGTGCATGTCGTAGGACATCACGTCGGCGTAGTCCAGGTAGGCGCCGATCTTGTCGGTCTCCAGCTGGGCGACCTTGTCCTGGCCGCTGGGCAGCGCGGCGCTCAGGATGTAGCGCTTGCCCTGGGCGGCGCCGAGGGCGTCCAGCTGGGTGCGGAACTCCTTGAGCAGCAGGGTGTAGTTCTGCTTGTCGGCCGCGGAGTAGTGGTTGCCGGTGTGGCCGCCGGCCGAGCCCGGGTACTCCCAGTCGATGTCGATGCCGTCGAAGAGGCCCGCCGCCGAGGCCTGGCCGCCGGAGGCGTCACCGGCGACCCCGGTCGGCAGGTTCCCCTTGAGGAACATGTCGACGCAGGAGGAGACGAAGGTCTTCCGGGAGGCGTCGGTGGCCGCCGCGTCGGAGAAGTACTTGGAGTACGTCCAGCCGCCGATCGAGATGGTGAAGCGCAGGTTCGGGTACTTGGCCTTCAGCTGGCGCAGCTGGTTGAAGTTGCCCTTGAGCGGCTGCTCCCAGGTGTCGGCGCTGCCGTCCACGCTGGTGCCGGAGCCGTAGTCGGCCTGGTAGTCGGCGTAGGCGTCGCCCGCGCCGTCACCGGCGTTCGGGTTGGACTCGTTGGCCGAGTCGGAGGCCTTCACCGCCTGGAAGCAGGTGAACTTGGTGGGATCGATGTTGGCGAACGCGTAGTGGATGACGTCCAGCTTGGACGCGGCGCCGCTGGTGTCGACGTTCTTGGCGTTGTACGCGTTCTCGTAGACGCCCCACTGATCGAAGTAGGCCGAGCGGACCGGCTGTTGGGCGGGGGCCGCCGCGGTCGTGGTGGACACCGGCGCCGACTGGGCGGAGGCGTGGCTGCCGGAGTAGCCCTGGACGCTGAAGGTGTAGCTCCGGCCCGGCAGCAGCGAGCTGACCGTGACGGACGTGCCCATCGAGGTGGCGACGAGCTGGCCGTTGGACCACACCTTGTAGGCGACCGCGCCGTCACCGCTGGTCAGCGTGGACGGCTGCCAGGTGAGCACCACCGCGTTGGACGTGGTCCTGGTGACCGCGAAGCCGGTCGGGGTGGTGACCTTGCCGTCCCCGGCCGGGCCGGTCGCGGTGCCCGTCGGGGCCGGGGTGGTGCTGGTGGGGGTGCCGGTCGGGGTGCCGGTCGCCGTCGGGCTCCCGGTGGCGGTGGGGCTCCCGGTGGCGGTGGGGCTCGCGGTGGCCGTCGGGCCGGCCGTGGGACTGGCCGTCGGGCTCGCGGTGGCGGTCGGGCTCGCGGAGGAGGTGGGGCCGGCCGGGCCGGTCAGGGTGAGGTCGTCCGCGTAGTACGTGCCGGTGCCGTACCAGCCGTGGGTGAAGACCGAGACGGAGGTCGTGGTGGCACCGGTGGTGAAGGTGGTGCTCAGCTGGTTCCAGCCGGTCCCGCCGGGCGTCCAGACCGAGGAGTTGACGCCGGTGCCGGTGGCGCCCAGGTAGACGTAGCTGCCCTGGACCCAGCCGGCCAGGGTGTACGTGGTGTTCGGCTGGACGGCCACGGTCTGCTGGCACTGCGCGGTGTCGGCGGCCGAGGCGGCGCCGCTGAGCGCGCGGCTCCCGCCGTGCACCGGGGTGGTGACGACCGAACCGTTGGAGCAGGTCCAGCCGGCCAGGGTGCCGGTCTCGAAGTCGCCGTTGGCCAGCAGGTTGACCGGGGCGGCGGAGGCGGAGCCGAAGGTCAGGGCGATGGCGGCGCCGCTGGTGGTCAGGGTGGCGGCGAGGGCCAGCGCGGTGGCCCTTCTGCGCCGGGCGGCCCGGCGGCCGGCGCCCTCCCCGGCGGGGTGGGCGGGCTGTGCGGGCAGGACACGGTCGTGCATGCGGTGGGTCCTCCGGATGTGTGGGGGTTCCGGCGGTGCGTTGGCCCGGGACGGGCCGAGGGGAGCCGGCCCGCGCGCGGTGGGGGCGCGCGGGCTGGTGACACGTGCTGACGAACGGTGCGCGGACACGACGGGCGGCCGACCCGTGCACGTCACGACTGAACAGATTGGACTGGACCAATAATCGCCGTCAAGGGTGTCCGCCCGCTGGACCGTTCCGGGCCGGGCCGGCGGCGGCCCGGTAGGTTGGCCGGTACGAGCAGGCCCGTCGAACGGAGGAGGCGCGATGGACAGCCGGGACTGGGACGACCGCTACGCCGCGAGCGAGCTGGTGTGGGGTGCCGCGCCCAACCAGTGGGTGGTCCGCGAACTGGCCGGCCGCACCCCCGGTCACGCGCTGGACCTGGCCGCCGGAGAGGGCCGCAACGCCATCTGGCTGGCCGCCCAGGGCTGGGAGGTCACCGGCGTGGACTTCTCCGCCGTCGCCCTGGAACGCGCCGAGCGGCTCACCGCCGACCTGCCCGACGAGGTCGCCGACCGGCTCACCTGGCGCCACGGCGACGCCCGCTCCTTCGAGGCCCCCGCCGCCGGCTACGACCTCGTCCTGATCGCCTACCTGCAGATCCCCGCCGCGGACCGCCGGGCGGCCCTGCGCCGCGCCGCCGGGGCGCTCGCCCCCGGCGGCACCCTGCTGGTCGTCGGACACGACCTGAGCAACCTCACCGAGGGCGTCGGCGGCCCGCAGGACCCGGCCGTGCTCTTCACCCCGGAGGACGTCCTCGCCGACCTCGCCGATCGCGGGCTGCGCACCGTCCGCGCCGAGCGGGTGCACCGTACGGTCGGCGGTGAGCCCGGCCATCGGAGCGGGGAAGCGGGCCGGGGTGAGGGCGGGGCCGAGGGCGGCGGACGGGTCGCGGTGGACGCCCTGGTGCGGCTGGAACGCGGCGCCGGCTGACGCCCCCGGCCGGCCGGCGGGGCCCGGTCCACCCGGCGGCGTACGAGAACTGAGGTCACGTCAACTAGCCTGTGGGACATGAGGATTCGCGCGTTGACGGCAGTCGCGGCGGCCACCGTTCTGCTGCTGGCCGGATGCAGTGGCTCGGGCTCCGGATCGGGCTCCGGAGCCGAGGAGGGGCGGACACCCGGGCCCAGTGCGCCCTCGGGCGGCGCGCCGCCCACCGGCGAGCCGCCCACCGGCGCGCCGTCGGCCGGAGCCGAGCGCCGCGCCGACGGTGCCCGGCTGCTCTACCGCGCCGGCGGCGGCCGCAGCGCGCAGAACCCGGCCTTCGCCCCGGACGGCCGCTCGGTGCTGCTGACCGAGTTCGGCGAGGGCTACAACCGGGGCGAGGCCGCCCTCGCCGTCCTGCCGCTGGACGGCGGTGCGCCGCGCACGGTGCTGAAGGACCCCGACCGGGCGGCCGTCAACCTCCCCGGCACCAGCTGGAACGCCGCCGCCGACGCCTTCGTCTTCGCCACCGACCGGGAGTCCGGGCACGACGAGGTCTGGCTGATGAGGCCGGGCGGTGCCCCGGAGCGGGTGACCAGCCACGGCGACGCCGGCGGCTACAGCGAGCCGAGCTTCTCCCCGGACGGCGAGTGGATCGTCTTCCAGCAGAGCTGGGAGCCGGAGCACACCGCCGCCGCGCGGGGTGACGCGGCCGAGCAGGACTCGCTCTGGAAGGTTCGCCGCGGCGGCGGCGCGCCCGTCCCGCTGGTGGACGGCCGGGGCACCGGCACCGACAACCGGCAGCCGAACTGGTCCCCGAAGGGCGACCGGATCGTCTTCCAGCGGCGCGGCGTGGGCCGCGAGGACTGGTCGCTGTGGACGGTGGACCCGGACGGCGGCGGACTGCGACAGGTCACCGGCGTGCCGGGCGAGCACACCGATCCGAGCTGGTCCCCGGACGGCCGGTACCTGGTCTTCTCCTCCAACCTGGGGGACCTGCCGAACGCCCAGGTCTTCGTGGTGGACGCGGCCGGCGGCACTCCCGTCCGGGTGACCAGGGACGACACCGCCTACGACGGCGCGCCGAGCTGGTCCCCGGACGGGCAGTGGATCGCCTTCGAGTCCGCCCCGGGCGGCGAGGCCCACCCCGCCGCCCTCTGGCGGATCCCGGTGCCGACTAACCTGCGGTGATCGTCACCACCGAGTACTGGGCGACGGTCAGCGGCACGCTGACCGTCCCGGCGGTGACGGTGTACGGGACGGCCTTGGGCGCCGGGTCGGTGCCGTCCGGGCTCGCCACGGTGACGGCGGTGACGCTCGCCCCGGCCGGAAGGGCGTAGGAGAGCGTGCAGTTGGCGGGTGCGCTGCGGAACGCCGCCGGGGTGTCGGCGAAGTTGGTGAAGTTCACCAGGTGGACGACGGTGTCGGCGCCGAGCCGCCGGGCGTCCAGGAAGATCCGGCGGTCCCCGGCCAGGGTGACCGCCGGCGGGGCGGACTGCCGGACGGCGGTGAGCAGTTGGTCGGCCGAGGCCTGGTCGGTCTTGGTCAGGTAGCTCAGCCCGGGCAGCGCCTTGACGTACCAGCAGCTGCCGCTGCCGTAGGAGTTCTGCCTGGTGGCGGGCAGCGGGTCCGCCCTGCGCAGGCCGAGCACGTCGGAGAGCGCGAACTCGGCGCGTTGGCCGCCCAGTTCGTCCAGCGCGGTGGGTGCCGGGCCGGTGATCACGATCGTCCCGCCGGCCGAGACGAAGCCGCGCAGCAGCGCCGCCTCGGTGTCCGAGACCGCCTGGAGGTTGGGCAGCAGCAGGACCTTGAAGCGGGCCAGGTCGTCGGCGGTCAGGCCGGGGCTGGGCACCGTGTCGAACGGGACGTGGGCGTAGACCAGGGCCTTGACGGTGCCCCGGAACTCGCCGAGCCAGGGGAGTGAGGCGCAGCTCATCTGGGGGTCGTCGCCGCCCCACCAGTCGGTGATCCCGGCCGGGGCCTTGGCGTTGACGTACATCCCGTTGCCCTCGCCCGGGGACACGTAGTCCCGGGACGGCGCCGAGTGGTAGACGCCGACCTGGGCGATCGAGGCCGGGTCGTAGAGCTTCGCCTGGTTGACGCGCACGAAGCGGTACATCCGGGTGCGCATCGGGCCGTCCACGGTGTCGTTCTTGAACGGGGTCTTCACCTCGTACGGGTTGCAGCCGGCCGCGATCAGCTGGGACATCACCAGCGAGGCGTCGTCGGCCTGCCAGCCGTAGGAGAACGCCCAGGCCGGCTTGGTGCCGCTGGCCGCGCGGGCGTACTTGTACATCGAGATCAGGCAGACCCAGTCGGAGGCGGTGGCGTGCCGCATGCCGTCGTAGTTGCCGAGGATGTCCACCTCCCAGACCTGGCTGACGGCGCCGGGGGCCTGGCGCAGGTAGCCGCCGTCCAGGCCGATCGAGGTGGCGTAGCGGTAGTCCATCGACACGGTCTCGACGAAGGTGACGAGGTCGGGGTTGACCGAGCGGCCGGCGTCGGCGATGTCCAGCTGGAACTTGAGCAGGTTGCGGTGGCGCCACTCGACGTAGCGGCGGAAGACCGGGTCGGCGAAGTTCGCGGCCTTGGGCAGGTCGAGGCCGGTGTCGGCCTTGAACGCGGCGGTGCCCCAGGTGGAGGCGTCGCACCAGGAGAGCACGCCGTCGAAGTAGATCGGGACGTCCGGCCAGATGCCGTCCACGCCGGTCGCGGCGACGCCCTTGATCCGGTTGAGGTAGTAGTCCCGCCAGGGCGAGTTGGGGCTGAGCCAGACGCTTTCGTCGCCCGGGTCGACCCAGACCACGACGCTGCCGTAGAACACGTTGGGCTTGCCGGCGAGGTCGCGCTGGACCCAGTTCTTGCCCTGGTCGTTCTTGTAGAAGGACCGGCCCTTCTCGCCGCCGGGGGAGATCAGCTCCAGGGACGGGTAGTACATGACGACCTTGAGGCCGGCGGCGTGCGCCAGGCCGGTGAACTGCTTCACCTCGGCCATGTGGGCGGCGAACTGGGCGTCGGTGAGCCAGTCGGAGAGCAGGGTGTCCAGCTCGATGACGCTGACCTCCTGCGCCTTGAGGGCGTCCACGTAGCTCTGCATGTCGGCGGGCTCGTTGAAGGTGCCGTCGGCGATGCGGGCGTAGCGGGCCCAGTCCGGCCAGACCTGCGCTGCGCCGCCGGTCCCGGTGCCGGGGCCGGCGAGCCGCCTCTCCGGCCAGAGACCGTCGTACTGCGCGGTGCCGTGGTCGGTGTCGGGTTGTCCGGCGGCCCAGGCGGCGCCGCCCGGCAGCAGCCGGGCGGCGGCCAGCGCGCCGCCCGCGCCGAGGCCGGCCCGGAGCAGTCTGCGCCGGCCGAGCCGGGATCCTCCGGGGCGTTCCGGTGCGGTGTGCTGTTCGGTTCCTTCGTGCTGCTCGGGCATGGTGGTCCCCCCAGCGAGAGCGGGCCGGTGCCGGTCGGCCCGGCCCGGGAACGGTCGTGAGCACTGCGGATGGTGAGCACCGCGGGTGGTGGGTGCCGCGGGTGGTGGGCACCGCGATCGGTGCGCGGACGGCGCGCCGTTGCCGCCGGGTGCCGTCCCGGGGCCGACCCTAGACCGTGTGCCGCCCCGGTCGTCCGCTCACGGTCAACGGCTACGCCAGACGTCGGACCGCCGGTTCCCTCAGTGTGCGGACCGTTGTCGGGGGTGAGGTCCGGGGGAGTACGGGGTAGAGGTGCTCGGAGGGCACCGTCGATGATCATAAATTCTCTACAGTGCTGTAGATTCGCGGCACGGGCGGTGGCAGAACGAGGAGGACGCGATGAGCGTTTCGCTGGCCAAGGGGCAGAAGATCAGCCTGGAGAAGCCGGGCGGCGGGCAACTGAGCCTGGTCCGGATGGGCCTCGGCTGGAAGGCGGCCGAGCGCAAGGGCTTCTTCGCCAAGCTGCTCGCCGCCGGCCGGGAGATCGACCTGGACGCCTCGGCGGTGCTGTTCGCCCAGGGGCGGCCGGTGGACGTGGTGTTCTTCCAGCACCTCAACAGCAACGACGGCTCGGTCCGGCACAGCGGGGACAACCTGGTCGGCGGCGCGGGCGACGCGACCGACGACGAGTCGATCACGGTCAACCTGACCACCGTCGCGGCCGAGGTCGACCAGATCGTCTTCACCGTCAACTCCTTCACCGGGCAGACCTTCCAGGAGGTCGAGGCGGCCTTCTGCCGGCTCGTGGACGAGACCACCGGTGTCGAGCTGGCGCGCTACACGCTCACCGGCGGCGGCCCGTACACCGCCCAGATCATGGCCAAGGTGCAGCGCACGGCGACCGGTTGGCAGATGACCGCGATCGGCCAGCCGGCCAGCGGGCGGACCTTCCAGGACCTGATGCCGGAGCTCGTCAAGCACCTCTGAGCCCCCGCCCCGCGGGGCAGCGGCCCCGGCTCTCCTGGCGTCCGGCTCCGAACGCCCGGCGCTCGGAGCCCGGCGTCAATCGATGTCGCGGCGCCGGAAGCCGGCCAGCGCCAGGGCGATCAGGGCGGCCGCGACCAGGGTGAGCACCACCAGCGGCGTCCAGTCCATCGCGGCCGCCGGGAGCCGGGGCACCCGGCCGTACGGGGAGAGCCGTTCCAGGCCGCCGGGCAGGTCGAGCAGCGGGCCCAGGTAGCCGATCACGAAGGCGTACGCGGGCACCAGCCAGGCCAGCGGAACGGCCCGGGGCAGCCAGCCGTACACCGCGGCGGCGAAACCCACCGTCACCCACTGGGCGGGCGTGAAGGCCAGCGCCGCGCCGGTCAGCCGCAGGAACGCGCCCCCGTCACCGCTGGACAGCGCCCCGGCCAGGCCGAAGCCCACGCCCGCCGCGAGCAGCACGGCGGTGGAGCCCAGCAGGGCCGCCGCCAGGTGCCCGCCCAGCCAGGCGGTCCGCGACACGCCGGTGGCCAGCACCGGCACCGCCCGTCCCGCGCTCTCCTCGGCGCGCGGGCGCAGCGTGGCCAGCACGGAGTAGACGCCGCCGATCACCGCGACGACCAGCAGGGTCAGCGCGGCGTAGGAGTCGGCGAGGGTGTGCCCGCCGAGCCGGTCCAGCGTCTCCCGGATCCGGTCGACGCCGCCCAGCAGGGAGTCGGCGCTGCCGAGCAGCGAGCCGTACATCGCGCCGACCAGCAGCAGCGCGACCGCGAAGCCGCCGAACAGGCCGCGGTGCAGGCGCAGCGCGAGGCCGAGCGGGGTGCCCAGGGCCGGACTGCCGGTGGCCGGGCCGGCCCTCGGGGTTGCCGCTCTCAGGCGTTGCGGTGGAGCCCGTGGTCTCCGTCACTCGTCCTCACCTGAATCCGGGTCCTGCCGAA
>NZ_JBEZUT010000355.1:0-8735 GCF_040636595.1 Kitasatospora sp. NPDC036755 | reverse complement strand
GCGCCGAGCCGCCGCGCCGCCGAGCGCGGCCCACCGCCGTCGGACGACTCGGCGTCCCTCGCGGGGCGGCGCGTGGGGGCTTCCGGGGGCGCGCGGGGTGGTGCGAGCTTCCGTCCGGTGGGCGCGGGGCGCAGGGGCGGCCGGAGGGTGAGCGGCGGGGGACAATGGCGGGGTGATCAGTAGCCCCGTTCTCGACCCGACCCGCCTCGCCAAGTTCCGTGAGGCGCTGCTCGCCGCCTCGTTCACCGCCGACGGGTGCCTGGACCTGCTCGGGCCCACCGGCTATTCGGCGTTGGCCCGCAGCGAGGCGGTCCCGGCACTGCGGGCGACCCGCGGTGGCAGTCCGCTGGAGACGCTGGTGCGGCTGTTCCTGCTGCAGCAGCCGGTGCCGTACCGGGCGGCCGCCGCCGCGCTGCCGGTGGAGGACTGCCTGGCGGACGGCTGGCTGCGCCCCGACGGCGACCTGGTGCGCGCCACCGTCGACGTCCGGCCGTACGCCAACGAGGTGGCCGGCATGCCCAGTTCGGACGCCTGGGTGGTCTCCGACCTGGGCTGCGCGGTGGGCGGCGCGGGCGGCATCGGCTCCGGTGAGACCGCGCACGGGGTGGCCCGCAAGGACCTGGTGCTGGGGGTCGGCGGCGCTTCGACCACGCTGGCCAACATCGCTGTGCGCCGCCCCGTCCGGGCCGCGCTGGACCTCGGTTCGGGTTCCGGTGTCCAGGCGCTGCACGCCGCCCGGCACGCCGGGACCGTCACCGCCACCGACCTCAACCCGCGCGCGCTGCGCTTCACCGAGCTGACCCTGGCGCTGTCCGGTTTCGACAACACCGAGGTGGCCGCCGGCAGCCTCTTCGAGCCGGTCGGGGAGCGGAAGTTCGACCTGATCGTCTCCAACCCGCCGTTCGTCATCTCGCCGGCCGGCCGGTTCACCTACCGCGACGGCGGCATGGCCGGCGACGACCTGTGCCGCAGCCTGGTCCGTTCGGCCGCCGACCACCTGGAGCCCGGCGGCTACTGCCAGCTGCTCGCCAACTGGCAGCACATCAAGGGCGAGGACTGGCAGGAGCGGCTGGCGGGTTGGGCCGCGGGAACCGGACTGGACGCCTGGATCGTCCAGCGCGAGGTCCAGGACGTGGCCCAGTACGCCGAGTTGTGGCTGCGCGACGGCGGTGACCACCGCGGCCCCGGCGGCGACTACCAGGCCCGCTACGGCGAGTGGCTGGACGCCTTCGAGGCGGGTCGGGTCGAGGGCGTCGGCATGGGCTGGATCACCCTGCGGGCGAGCGGCGCCGAGCGCCCGACCGTCCGGGTGGAGGAGTGGCCGCACCCGGTGGAGCAGCCGCTCGGCCCGCACATCGAGGCCTGGTTCGACCGGCAGGACTTCCTCCGCTCGCACGACGACGCGGGCCTGCTCGCGGCCCGCTACGTGCTGGCCGACGAGGTGGTCCAGGAGCAGGTCGGCGCGCCCGGCGCGGAGGACCCGGAGCACGTGATCCTGCGTCACAACCGCGGCATGAGGCGGGCCACCAAGGTGGACACCGTGGGCGCCGGCTTCGTCGGCGTGTGCGACGGGACGCTGTCGGCGGGCGAGATCGTGGACGCCATCGCGCAGCTGCTCGGCGAGGACCGGGTGGTCCTGCGGGACCGGGTCCCGGAGTCGCTGCGCCTGCTGACCGAGCAGGGGTTCATCGACCCGGTCCGCTGAGGCCGGACCGGCAGGACCCGCCGGCCCGCCCAGACCCCCAGCAGACCCCCAGGCCCCCAGACCCGCCGGACCGGCAGGACCCCCAGAGCGACAGGACCCGGTTCCGTCGGGCCCCGGTCCGTCGAGAGCGGGGTCCGGTCCGGTTCGGTCCGGTCCGAACCGGGACGGTTAACCCGGCCGTACCCCCTGGTTCGTCCGTCCGCCGCCGGGCGGCTGTCTCCCGTTGGCTCCCCGCTGCGAAGCTCTGTCCACAGGCTGTGGACAGAGCTGGGGAGCCGGGGGCCAGGGGTGGACACGACGACGGCGATGGTGGGCGGGTCGGTGCTCGCCCTCTTCGGTGGCGTGCTGCTGCTCTGGTGTGCCGCCGAAGCGGGCCTGCGCCTGCGGGTGCGTCGCCGGGGGGCGTCGGCGGTGGCCACCGTGGTGGCCGAGGACGACGTGCACGGACAGTTGGACAGTGCGCCGCTGCTCTCCTTCTCGGTGCCGCTCTCGGTCGGCGGCCCGGGCGCGTGCGGGATCGCGGGGCTCGTGGTCGCCCGACCGCGCGGGCACACCCCGCTGCGCCGTCCGGACCGCTTCGCGCCCGGGGCCTCGGTGCGGATCTGTTACGACCCGCAGCGCCCGAGCCGGGTGGTGCTGGCGTCCGGGGAGGTCGGCCGGGCGGCCGTCGTCGACCTGCTGTGGAGCGTCCTCGGGGTGGGCTGTCTGGCGGCGGGCGCCGGGCTCCTGGCCGCGGCCGGCGGCTGAGCCCGCGCGACCCTGAGCACCGATCCGCGACGCGGCCCGGAGCACCGGTCCGCACCGCGACCCGGGGCACGGCCACGGAAGGCGACCCGCCGGCGCCCGCACCCCGCGCCCGCCCGTCGATATTTCCGTTGACAGATCTTGAAATCCGTCATTCCATCCTCCGGAACCTGCCGAAGCCCCCCTCCGCGGGGCGCGAACCTCCGTCATCGGGTTACCGTTCGAGTGGCGTCGGTGAGCCCGGCAAGTGAAAAAGCGGGATCCGTCCGTTTGACAAGGGTGGCCGGGGTACGGTCACACTCCGCTGGTGGGGGTGTCGTGCCGCGGCAGCCCCGGGACGGTGGAGGGGTCGGGCGGAGCGCAGCCCGTGCTGCCGGCGCCGACCAGCCACATATGGACCGGGAGAGAAGAGCGAAGGTGTCCCCGAGCAGCGAGACCGCGCACGGACAGCGACTCGTCATTGTCGAGTCGCCGGCCAAGGCGAAGACGATCAAGGGCTACCTGGGCCCCGGCTACATCGTCGAGGCGAGCGTCGGGCACATCCGCGACCTCCCCAGCACCGCGGCCGAGGTGCCGGACAAGTACACCGGCGAGGTGCGCCGCCTCGGGGTGGACGTCGACCACGACTTCGCACCCATCTACGTGGTCAACGCGGACAAGAAGTCCCAGGTCAGCAAGTTGAAGTCGCTGCTCGCGGAGTCCGACGAGCTCTTCCTCGCCACCGATGAGGACCGCGAGGGCGAGGCCATCGCGTGGCACCTCCAGCAGGTGCTGAAGCCCAAGGTGCCGGTGCACCGCATGGTGTTCCACGAGATCACCAAGTCGGCGATCCAGGAGGCCGTGGCCAATCCGCGCGAGCTCAACCAGCGCCTGGTCGACGCCCAGGAGACCCGCCGCATCCTCGACCGGCTGTACGGCTTCGAGGTCTCGCCGGTGCTGTGGAAGAAGGTCATGCCGAAGCTGTCGGCGGGCCGCGTGCAGTCCGTCGCCACCCGCCTGGTGGTCGAGCGCGAGCGCGAGCGGATGGCCTTCCGCACCGCCTCGTACTGGGATCTGGTCGGCACCTTCGGCACCGGCCGCACCCCGGCCGACGCCGCCAACCCGGAGACCTTCGGGGCCCGGCTGGCCTCCGTCGACGGCAAGCGGATCGCCAGCGGCCGGGACTTCGGCCAGGACGGCCGGCTGAAGGGCGCCAGCGCGAACACCCTGCACCTGGACGAGCAGGCGGCCCGTCAGCTGGCCGCCGCCCTGGAGCAGACGGCGTTCGCCGTCCGCAGCGTCGAGTCCAAGCCCTACCGCCGCTCGCCGTACGCGCCGTTCCGCACCACCACGCTGCAGCAGGAGGCCAGCCGCAAGCTGGGCTTCGGTGCCAAGCGGACCATGCAGGTGGCTCAGAAGCTGTATGAGAACGGCTTCATCACCTATATGCGTACCGACTCCACCACGCTGTCGGACACCGCGGTCACCGCCGCCCGGGTCCAGGTCACCCAGCTGTACGGCGCCGACTACCTGCCGGACGCCCCGCGCACCTACGCCAGCAAGGTCAAGAACGCTCAGGAGGCGCACGAGGCCGTCCGCCCGTCCGGCGACCGCTTCCGCACCCCCGCCGAGACCGGCCTGACCGGTGACGACTTCAGGCTGTACGAGCTGATCTGGATGCGCACCGTCGCCTCCCAGATGAAGGACGCGGTCGGCCAGTCCGTCACCGTCCGGGTCGGCGGCACCTCCGCCGACGGCCGGGACGTCGAGTTCTCCGCCTCCGGCAAGATCATCACCTTCCACGGCTTCCTCAAGGCCTACGTCGAGGGCGCCGACGACCCGAACGCCGAGCTCGACGACCGCGAGCGCCGGCTGCCGCAGGTCGCCCAGGGTGACCCGCTGGCCGCCGAGCGGATCACCCCGGAGGGCCACGCCACCAAGCCGCCGGCCCGCTACACCGAGGCCTCGCTGGTCAAGGAGCTGGAGGACCGGGAGATCGGCCGCCCCTCCACCTACGCGTCGATCATCGACACGATCATCCAGCGCCGGTACGTCTTCAAGAAGGGGACGGCGCTCGTTCCGTCGTTCCTCTCCTTCGCCGTGGTCAACCTGCTGGAGAAGCACTTCGGCCGGCTGGTCGACTACGACTTCACCGCCAAGATGGAGGACGACCTCGACCGGATCGCCGCCGGTGAGGCGAAGTCCGTGCCGTGGCTGAAGCGCTTCTACTTCGGCGAGGGCGAGGGCCACGCCACGGGCGGCGCCGCCGAGGCCGGCAACGGCGACGGCGACCACCTGGGCGGCCTGAAGGAACTGGTCACCGACCTCGGCGCGATCGACGCCCGGGAGATCAGCTCGTTCAAGGTCAGCGACGACATCACCCTGCGGGTCGGCCGCTACGGCCCGTACGTCGAGCGCGCCTCGGCCGTCGAGGGCGAGCCCGGTCAGCGCGCCGACATCCCGGACGAGCTGCCGCCGGACGAGCTGACCGTCGAGCTGGCCGAGGAGCTGCTGGCCAAGCCCAGCGGTGACTTCGAGCTCGGCCCGGACCCGGTCAGCGGCAACATGCTGGTCGCCAAGGACGGCCGCTACGGCCCGTACGTGACCGAGATCCTGCCCGAGGGCACGCCGAAGACCGGCAAGAACGCGGTCAAGCCGCGGACCGCCTCGCTGTTCAAGACGATGTCGCTGGACACCGTCACGCTGGAGGACGCGCTGCGGCTGCTCTCGCTGCCGCGGGTGGTCGGCACCGACGCCGAGGGTGCGGAGATCACCGCGCAGAACGGCCGCTACGGCCCGTACCTCAAGCGCGGCACCGACTCCCGGTCGCTCACCAGCGAGGACCAGCTCTTCACGATCACCCTCGACGAGGCGCTGGCGATCTACGCCCAGCCCAAGCAGCGCGGCCGGGCCGCCGCCGCCCCGCCGCTCAAGGAACTGGGCAACGACCCGGTCAGCGAGCGTCCCGTGGTGGTCAAGGACGGCCGCTTCGGCCCGTACGTGACCGACGGCGAGACCAACGCGACGCTCCGCAAGGACGACGACGTCGAGACCATCACGCCGGAGCGCGGGTACGAGCTGCTCGCCGAGAAGCGGGCGCGCGGGCCGGTGAAGAAGGCGGCGAAGAAGGCCCCGGCGAAGAAGGCCGCGGCCAAGAAGACGACCACGGCCAAGACCGCGGCGACCAAGACCGCCGCCAAGAAGACCGCCGCGAAGAAGACCACCACCACCAAGACGGCGGCGGCGAAGAAGACGGCGGCCAAGAAGACCGCCGCGAGCAAGACCACCGCGAGCAAGACGGCGGCCGACACGACCACGGCCACCGAAGAGGGCTGATCACAGGTCACCGCGGCCGGGCCCGTGCCCCCGATCCCGGGGGTGCGGGCCCGGCCGCGTGTCCGGCGGTCCGGGTCGGACCGGCGCGTGGCGAGGCGGGTGCCCCGGCGCCGCGCGCCCGGCGGGGGCGTCGGACACGCCCGGGGTCGGGCGGGCTTGTGCGGGGAACGTCACAACCCGGTGATGAGCGGGATCCGGAGGCCCGTTCGCCTCATTCCGGCCAGGTCCAGCCCGCTACGCTGACCGTATGACGAGCGAGGAGCAGCCCACCCCCAGCGCCGCCCCGGCCGCCAGAGCCGCACGGGCCGACCTGCCCGATGTCGCGCCCGCCGGGACTCCGGCGGACCGGGCCCGGGCGTTGCTGCGGACACGTGCCTACCGGCGCCTGTGGACCACCCAGCTGATCGGCGGCACCGCCGACCGGCTCGGTCTGCTGGTACTGCTCGCGCTCACCGTGATCGCCGCCGCCCAGGGCGGCCAGTTCGGCGGCCTGCCGCGCAGCCTCGCCTTCGCCCTCGCCGCGGTCCTCGCCGTCCGGGTGCTGGCCACCGGGCTGGTCGGTGTCGCGCTGCTGGGCCCGGTGCACCAGCTGGTGGCCGGTCGGCTGGACCGGCGCTGGACGCTGTTCGGCGCCGACGTGCTGCGCGTCCTGCTGCTCGGCGTCGCGCCCTGGTGGAGCGTCTGGCTGGGCTCCGCCGCCAAGCCCTCCGGGGCCGCCACCTACGTCCTGCTCGCCTCCGTGTTCGTGACCGGTGCCGCCGAGCGGGTCTGGGGCATCACCAAGGCCGCCGCCGTCCCGGGCCTGCTGCCCTCGGCCGATCCCCACGCCCCGGCCGCCGAGCGGCGACCGGCTGCCGCCAACCTGGAGAGCGTCCGCGGCATCGACCGCTTCACCGGTTGGGTGACGGTGCCGCTCGGCGCCGCCGGCCTGGTGGTCCTCACCCTCCTCAACAACATCGGCGCGGCCCTCGGCTCCGACTGGCTCCGCGCCCACCAGCTCACCTTCGCGGCGCTCGGCGCGGCCGGGCTGTTCGCCGCCTCGGCGGTTCGCGGCTACCTCCAGCAGCTGCCCGGCGGCCCGGTGTCAGTCGCCCCGGTCTCCCCGCTCCAGGGCCTGCGCGCGCCGACCGACGCCGCCCCCGGCCCCGCGCTGAGCAAGGGCCGCACCGGCAGCGCCCCGTACTTCACCTTCGCCGTCGCGGCCGGCTACGCCGCGATGGCGGGCGTCGCCGCGCTCGCGCTGCTGACCGCCGCCGAGCACCGCGCCGGGCCGATCGGCTACGGCCTTGTGGTGCTCGCCGCCGCCGGCACGCCCGCCCTGGGCGCCCGGCTCACCCGGGCCACGCTGCCCTCGCTGTCCCGCCGCCGGCTGCTCGCCCTGGCGCTGCTCACCCAGGGTGTCGCGCTGATTCTCGCCGGGCTGGTGCTGGACTTCGTGCTGGTGCTGCTGCTCACCGTGCTGGCCGGCCTGGCCGCCGGGATCGTCGTCTCGGCCGGGCGGACCCTGCTCGCCCAGGAGGTCGAGGAGGCCCGGCTGCCGAAGGTCACCGAGCACCTGTTCGCCGTGCTCAGGGCCGTAGTCGCCGCCGCGCTGGTCGTCGTCCCGCTGATCGCCGCCGCCTACGGGGACGTCGAGTACGGCACCGTCGAGCCCGGCTCCTTCACCTTCATCCACGGCGGCGCGGCCCTGGCCGTCGCCACCGCAGGGCTGCTCACGCTGGTGCTCGCCGCGGTCGTGCTGCTGCGCACGGACGACCGGCGCGGTACCGCCCCGTTCGTCCGGGACCTGGTGGACTCGGTGCGCGGCCCGGTCGGCCCGGTACCGCACCGGGGCACCGGCACCGGCTTCTTCATCGCCCTGGAGGGCGGCGACGGCGCCGGCAAGTCCACCCAGGCCCAGGCGCTCGCCGAGTGGATCCGCGGCAAGGGGCACGAGGTCGTGCTCACCCGTGAGCCCGGCGGCAGCCCGGTCGGCCAGCGGCTGCGCGGCCTCGTCCTGGACGTCGGCAACACCGGCCTGTCGCACCGCGCCGAGGCGCTGATCTACGCCGCCGACCGCGCCGAGCACGTCGAGAACGTCATCCGGCCGGCGCTCGCCCGCGGCGCCGTGGTGATCACCGACCGGTACATGGACTCCTCCATCGCCTACCAGGGCGCCGGGCGCGACTTGGCCGCGACCGAAGTCGCGCGGATCTCCCGCTGGGCCACCGGCGGGCTGCTGCCCGACCTGACCGTCGTCCTGGACGTCGACCCGACCAGGGCCCGCGAGCGCTTCACCGAGGCGCTGGACCGGCTGGAGTCCGAGCCCACCGAGTTCCACCAGCGGGTCCGGGCCGGCTTCCTCGCCCTTGCCGCCGCCGACCCGGCGCGCTACCTGGTCGTGGACGGCAGCCAGGCCCCCGGCTTCGTCACCACCGCCATCCGGCACCGGCTCGACCGCGAGCTGCCGCTCTCCGAGCAGGAGAAGGCCGCCCGCGCCGAGCAGGAGCGGCTCGCCAAGGAGGAGGCCGAGCGCCGCGCCGCCGAGGAGGCCCGCAAGAAGGCCGAGGAGGAGGCCGCCGAGCGCAAGCGGCAGGAGGTCCTGGCGCAGCTGCGGGCCGAGCAGGCGGAGCAGGAGCGGCTGGCCAAGGAGGAGGCCGAGCGGGCCGCCGCCGAGGCCCGGCGCAAGGCCGAGGAGGAAGCCCGGAAGAAGGCCGAGGAGGAAGCCCGGCGCCGCGCCGCCGAGGAGGCCGAGCGCCGCGCCAAGGAGGAGGCCCGGCTGGCCGCGGAGGCCGCCGAGCGCCGGCGGCTCGCCGAGGAGGCGGCCGCCCAGGCGGAGCTCCAGCGGCAGCGCGAGCTCGCCCGGGAGGAGCAGCGCCGGCGGGCGGAGGAGGCGCTGCAGCGCCGCTCCGCGCACCTTGATCTGCCAGCCGCGCTCCAGCGGCAGTTCGGCGCGGACGAGTTCGGTGAGCGCGGTGTCGATCTCGGCGAC
>NZ_JBEZUT010000354.1:0-8743 GCF_040636595.1 Kitasatospora sp. NPDC036755 | reverse complement strand
GCGTCAACCACATCGACACCGCGGCGTTCTACTTCTCCCCGCTGCGCTCCGCCAACGAGCTGATCAACCGGGCGCTCGCGCCGTACGCCGGCGCGGCCGCCACTCCTCGGGGCAGGGCCTGACCTCGGAGCCGTCCGGGGCGCCGACGCCCACCAGCAGGCCGCCGGAGACCAGTTCGCCGCCACGGATGCGGACGGCCTCCTGCCGGAACTCCCCGGATGGCTGTGCCACGTTCTGCTCCGCATCGTGCTCGACCGTCGGCGCCCCGCGCCGCCCGGCTGACGTCCCGGTAGCGGCCGCGGCCGGGCTGGAGGCAGCCCCGGCGGCCGTCTTCTGACGGGCAGACTCTTGCACATTCGGACCGGGCCGTGCAGGGCGGTCCGCGTCTGACGGCCGGTCCGCCACGCTGACCAGGGGGGTTGCGCGGCGGGGCCGGGGGTGCACGGGCGCGCGGTCCGGCGCGCGGCGCGGCGGAACGGGGCGGGCGTCTCCCGGGGGCGTCCTGCCGATCGTTCCCGGGTGCGCGACAGGACGCCGCCCAGGGGTACCTCCCCGGAAGGCGTCCTCGGAGGGCGTCCGCTAGAAGGCGATCCCGTGCGCCTCGGCGACACCGGACATGCCGGCGGCGCCGTCGACGGCCAGGATGCGGTGCAGCTTGGTGGCCACCAGCAGCCGCTGGAGCTGGGCCGGGACGGAGCGCAGCACCAGTCGGCGGCCGATCCGGCCGGCCCGCCGGTGGGTGCCCATGATCACGCCGAGTCCGGTGGCGTCCCAGAACTCCAGCCGGCCGAGGTCGAGCACGAGGTCGCCGAGGCCGCCGTCCACCGCCTGGTGCAGCCGGGCCCGTGCGTCGGCGGCGGTGCGCACGTCGAGGCGGCCTTCGATGGCCAGCGCCGTGTGGTCGCCGGTGATGCGCATGCTCTCCTCCTTCGCCTGGGCGGCCTGGTGCGGGGCGGGTCCGCCCCGGCCGTGCCGGGTGCGGGAGCGTGGGGTGCGTCCGGGCGGGCCGCAGCCCCACACCCGGACCCGGGCGGAATGCCGGGTTCCCTCATCTGACGGTGAACCGGCTCCACAGGTTGCTGGTTCCGGCCAGATCTGAATCAACTTCACCCGTCCGAGGGAATATACGCAGGTCGGCCCCACACCTACGCTCGATTACCGCCCAAATCACCCGTCTGCGGCACCCGGCGTGAGGAAACTCACCCGCCCCGGCGGAGCGGGCCGTACGATGCTCCGATCGCACGGCCCGCCGGTCGTTCAGCCCTGCCGGGTCACTTGCCCTCGTACGGATAGAAGCCGCGGCCGCTCTTGCGTCCCAGGTCACCGGCGGTGACCATGCGGGCCATGATCTCCGGCGCGGCGAACTTCTCGTCCTTGGTCTCGGTGTAGATGTTGTGGGCGGCGTGCAGCAGGATGTCCACGCCGGTCAGGTCGGCGGTCTGGAGCGGGCCCATCGCGTGGCCGAAACCGAGCCGGCAGGCGGTGTCGATGTCCTCGGCGGTGGCCACGCCCGACTCGTACAGCTTGGCGGCCTCGACGACCAGCGCGGTGATCAGGCGGGTGGTCACGAAACCGGCGACGTCGCGGTTGACCACCACGACCTCCTTGCCGACGCCCTCGGCGTAGGCGCGGGCGGTGGCCAGCGTCTCGTCGCTGGTCTTGTAGCCGCGGACCAGCTCGACCAGCTTCATCATCGGGACCGGCGAGAAGAAGTGGACGCCGACGACCGATTCCGGGCGCCCGGTGACGGCCGCGATCCGGGTGATCGGGATGGCGGAGGTGTTGGAGGCCAGCACGGCGCCGTCCTTGGCGAGCTTGTCGAGCTCGCGGAAGACGCCCTCCTTGACCTCCACCTTCTCGAACACGGCCTCGACCACGATGTCGGCCTCGGCGACGGCGCCCAGGTCGGTGGTGGTGGTGATCCGGCCCAGCGCGGCCTCGGCGTCCTCGGCGCTCAACTTGCCCTTGGCGACGAACTTCTCGTAGGAGGCGCGGATGCCCGCGAGACCCCGCTGGAGCGCCTCCTCGGTGACGTCCCGCAGCACCACCGGGTGGCCGGCCTGCGCGGACACCTGGGCGATGCCGGCGCCCATCAGGCCGGCACCGATCACGGCGATCTGCTTGCTGGACGCATTGCTCATGGCTGGGTCTCCCGATGCCGTCGCCGCCCCGCGGGCGGGCCCTGAAGGCGGCTCAGGGCAGGGGTCACCGCCGTTGCGAGCCGCGTCGCTCGTTTCCGGGACTCTAACTGCCCGGATCCCCCGGGCAATAGCAATCGGGAGTGTGATCTGCAACCGAACCGGTCGGCTCGTCGGACGGTCGGACGACCGGCCCGTCCGGTGATCAGACGGTCATCCCGAGGTCCTGCGCCAGGATCGCCGCCTGCACCCGGCTGCGCAGCCGCAGCTTCGCCAGGATGCGGCTGACGTGCGTCTTGGTGGTCGCCTCCGCCATCTCCAACCGGACCGCGATCTCCCCGTTGGACATCCCCGCCCCGATGCAGGCCAGCACCTCCCGCTCACGGCCGGTCAGCGCCCCCACCGCGGCCCGGGCCTCCGGGCCGACCGGCCGCTCGGGGCGGGCGAAGGTCCCGATCAGCCGCTTGGTCACCGACGGCGCCAGCATCCCGTCGCCGCGCGCCACCGTCCGGATGCCCTCGATCAGGGTGTCCGCCTCCAGGTCCTTGAGCAGGAACCCGGACGCGCCGGCCCGCAGCGCGCCGTAGACGTACTCGTCCAGGTCGAAGGTGGTCAGCACGAGCACCTGGCCGGCGCCGGCCGTGACCACCTCGCGGGTCGCCGACACGCCGTCCAGCCGGGGCATCTGCACGTCCATCAGCACCACGTCCGGCCTCAGCTCCAGCGCCAGCCGGACGGCCTCCTCGCCGTCGGCGGCCTGCCCGACCACCTCGAACCCCGGCTCGGCGCGCAGGATCATCACCAGCGCCGCCCGCACCGCCGCCTGGTCCTCGGCCACCAGTACCCGGATCGTCATGCCCGCCCCTCGTTCCCGTGGGCGCGCGGCAGCACCGCGCGCACGCTCCAGTGTCCGTCCTTCGGCCCCGCCTCGAAGCGGCCGCCGAGCAGCCCGGCCCGCTCCGCCATGCCCACCAGCCCGGCCCGGGCGCCGGGCAGCTCCCGGCCCGGGCCGCCCCGGTACGGGCTGTCGACGGCGATCCGCAGCTCCTCGGGCGCGAACTCCAGCCGCAGGCTGACCAGTCCGGGCCCGGCGTGCTTGAGCGCGTTGGTCAGCGACTCCTGGACGATCCGGTACGCGGCCAGGCCGACCGGCACCGGCAGGTCGCCGCGCTCCCCCTGCTCGGTCAGCTCGAAGTCCAGCCCGACGTCCCGGCCGGCCGCCCGGGCCTTGGCCAGCAGGGCGTCCACCGCGGCCAGGTCGGGCGCCGCGTAGGACGCGTCCGCCTCTCCGCCCCCGCTCTCCCGGAGCAGCCCGATCATGCGGCGCATTTCGGCCAATCCCTGGACGCTGTTCTCCCGGATCACCGCGAGCACCTCCACCAGCGGGTCGTCCTCGGCCAGCCGCCGCCGCCTGGCGGCCGACTGCGCACCGGTGGCGTGGATCGCGATCGCCGACAGGTGGTTGGCCACCACGTCGTGCAACTCCCTTGCCATCCGGGCCCGTTCGGCGCCGACCGCCTCGCGCCGGTCCATCTCCGAGAGCAGCGCGGTCTGCTCCGCCCGCAGCCGCTCGGCCTCCGCCTCCCGGCGGTGCTTGCGCACCACGTCGCCGGTCCACACCGGCCCCAGGAACACCAGCGAACTGACCACCGCCACCAGCAGCGCGGCGGAAGTGCCGGTGTAGATCGCCGACAGCGTGGAGAGCACCAGCACGGTGGCCCCGCCGCTCAGGTGCAGCACCCGGGACATCCGCGCGCTGCCGTAGAGCACCGCCGCGTACAGCAGGTCGGTGTACATGATCAGCGTCGCCATCAGGCTGCCCGCGAACACGCTCCCCGCGAAGGCCAGCCCGCCGACCGACACCGCCAGCACCGGCCTGGTCCGCCGGACCAGCTCCATCGCCGACATCCCCAGCAGCGGCGCCAGCACCGCCCACAGCGGCACCCGGTCGGCCCGGTCGTACACCTTGAAGGCGATCAGGACCAGCCCGCCGAGCAGCCCGCACAGGGCGATCAGCTGGTCCTGGCGGCGCGGGGGGAGGACGGGGAACGGGAGCGGCACGTTCCCATCTCACCATCCCCGCGGCCCACCCGGCTCCGGTCCACGGAGGAGCCCGCTACATCGAAAGATGCAGGCCCGGACGGCACCGCGCGACGACGACACCGGCGCGCCCGCGCACGAGGCTGGAGGCACCACCGAAAACGTCCGGGAGCAGAACGTGATCGTCACTCTCATCGTCGCGGCCGAGATCTCCTTCTGGATCCTGCTCGGCCTCGGCCTCGCCAGCCGCTACCTGCTCCGGTGGCGCCGCACCAGCACCGTGCTGCTGATCGGCCTGCCGGTGGTCGACCTCACCCTGTACGCCCTCACCGTCCTCGACCTGCGCGGCGGCGCCACCGCGAGCTGGACGCACGCGCTGGCCGCGAGCTACGCGGGCTTCTCGATCGGCTACGGCCCCTCGCTGGTCCGCTGGGCCGACCGGCACTTCCAGCACCGCTTCGCCGGCGGGCCCAAGCCGCTGCCCTCGCCGAAGTACGGGCCGGAGCGGACCAGGTACGAGTGGCAGGTCGCCGGCCGGACCGTGGTGTCCGCCGCGATCACGCTGAGCCTGATCAGCCTGCTCGTCCCGCTCTCCGACGGCTCCGCGCACTTCGGCACCTTCGCCCAGTGGTACTGGAAGCTGGGCATCGCGGCCGTCGTCAACGTGGTCGTGGCCGGCTGCTACTCGCTCTGGCCCAAGGAGGCCCCGGCCGGAGTGACGGTCGAGAACGGCCGGGTGGTCACGGAGAAGGCCGCCACCGGCACCGAGCCCGCCCGCACCCCGGCGGACCGGTCCTGAGAACCGCCGGCGCCCGTCCGGAGCGGGTGCCCGCTCGGGCCCTAGCGGTTCTCGCCCGGGACCCAGAGCACGTCGCCGCGCTCCTTGTTGGCCACCCGGGCCAGGATGAACAGCAGGTCGGACAGCCGGTTGAGGTACTTCGCGGTCAGCGGGTTGACGCTGTCGCCGTGCTCCGCGATCGCCGCCCAGGTCGCCCGCTCGGCCCGCCGCACCACCGTGCAGGCCAGGTGCAGGTGGGCCGCACCGGGCGTGCCGCCGGGCAGGATGAAACTGCGCAGCTTCTCCACCTGCGCCAGGTACTCGTCGCAGTCCGCCTCCAGCCGGTCGACGTAGGACTGCAGCACCCGCAGCGGCGGGTACTTCGGGTCCTCCACCACCGGGGTGGACAGGTCGGCGCCGACGTCGAACAGGTCGTTCTGGACCCGGACGAGCACCGCCGTCATGGGCTCCGGCAGCCCCCCGACCGCCAGGGCCACCCCGATCGCCGCGTTGGCCTCGTTGGTGTCCGCGTACGCGACCAGCCGCGGGTCCGTCTTGCTGGTCCGGCTCATGTCGCCGAGCGCGGTGGTGCCGTCATCGCCGGTACGGGTGTAGATGC
Source organism: Kitasatospora sp. NPDC036755 (assembly GCF_040636595.1). Classification (NCBI taxonomy): domain Bacteria; kingdom Bacillati; phylum Actinomycetota; class Actinomycetes; order Kitasatosporales; family Streptomycetaceae; genus Kitasatospora; species Kitasatospora sp. NPDC036755. Next base: position 3,168 of record NZ_JBEZUT010000354.1, on the reverse strand, counting down.
GCGTCAGATTGACCATGCGGCCAGACTAGCCGCCGGGCCGGGCGGCGTCGGCCCCGCTACGCGACGCCGTCCCCCGGCCTCCGGCCGGGAGGTGCCCCCACCGAGTCTCGTCGCTACGCCACGTTGACTCGCTGCCCCGGGGGCGCCGCCTCCAGCCAGGCCAGGAAGCCGGTCAGCGCGTCCTCGCTCATCGCCAGCTCCAGCGGTGCCCCGTTGTGCAGGCAGCGCAGCACCACCGAGCCGGACAGCAGCGCGAGCTCCTCCTGGCCCTCGGGGTAGCGCCGGCCGAGCACCTCGATCTCCCGGCGCGGCAGCACCTTGCGCGGGCGAGGGGCGTACGAGAAGACCCGGAACCATTCGATCGAGTCACCGCTGTAGCGGCCGATACCAAAAACCCACCCCTTGCCGTCGGTCGGGGGGACCGGGGCTGAGGTGGGTTTGCCGTTCTCGTCGAGGTCGGGCTGCGTCGAGGCGTCGGCGGGCATTTTGAGCCGGTAACTGCAGTCGAAGGTGCCGCCGACCCGCTGGATCAGGCGGCGCCTGACGGCGAAGGCCATCAGCCCGATCACTCCCAGGGCCACGACCGCCGCACACAGCACAAGCGCGAGGACCATGCTCACCCACCTCCTCGCTACCCGCGTTCCCCGTAACGGTCGTATGAAGCGACCGCCCTGACCTACCAACTACGACGACAGTCCCGGGGTCACGCTCACGCGTCCCCGGGACCGTCGGTCGACCCCGCTAAGCCGGGGTCCGGCGCACTCAGGCGTGGGCCTTGAGGCCGCGCGCCGCGAACAGACGGACCTCGGCGCGACGCTCGGCGTGCTCGTCCAGGTCCGACTTGGCCTTCTCCAGTGCGCGCTCGGCACGCGCGACGTCGATCTCGTCCGCCAGCTCGGCGATCTCCGCGAGCAGAGACAGCTTGTTGTCGGCGAACGAGATGAAGCCGCCGTGCACCGCGGCGATCACGGTGCCGCCGTCCACCGTGCGGATGGTGACGGGACCGGTCTCCAGCACGCTCAGCACCGGGGTGTGTCCCGGCATGATGCCGGTGTCACCGGAGGCCGTACGGGCGACGACGATGGTGGCCGCACCGGACCACACCTTGCGGTCGGCTGCGACCAGCTCGACGTGCAGCTCAGCCAACGTGGGCTCCTAGGCTCATGCAACGCCCGATTACTCGGGAGTTTCGGTAAGAATAACGGCCCCGCGCCTCCGGCATGAAACCGGCGGCACGGATTTGACCGGAATCACAGCCGATGCGACGCGAGGGGTGGTCCCCAGGCTCGGGGGCCACCCCTCACGGTCACGCACAGCTGCTACCGGCCGCGATTACTTCTTCGCCAGCTCGGCGGCGTTCTTCTCGAGGTCCTCGATGCCACCGCACATGAAGAAGGCCTGCTCCGGGACGGAGTCGTACTTGCCGTCCGCGATCGCGTTGAAGGCCTCGATGGTCTCCGACAGCGGCACGGTCGAGCCCTCGACACCGGTGAACTGCTTCGCCACGTAGGTGTTCTGCGAGAGGAAGCGCTCGACGCGACGGGCACGGTGGACCGTGATCTTGTCCTCTTCGGACAGCTCGTCGATACCGAGGATCGCGATGATGTCCTGGAGGTCCTTGTACTTCTGCAGGATCCCCTTGATACGGAGGGCCGTGTCGTAGTGGTTCTGCGCGATGTACCGCGGGTCGAGGATGCGGGACGTGGAGTCCAGCGGGTCGACGGCCGGGTAGATGCCCTTCTCCGAGATCGGGCGCGACAGAACGGTGGTCGCGTCCAGGTGGGCGAAGGTGGTGGCCGGCGCCGGGTCGGTCAGGTCGTCCGCGGGGACGTAGATCGCCTGCATCGAGGTGATCGAGTGACCGCGGGTCGAGGTGATGCGCTCCTGCAGGAGGCCCATCTCGTCGGCCAGGTTCGGCTGGTAGCCCACCGCGGAGGGCATGCGGCCGAGCAGGGTCGACACCTCGGAACCGGCCTGGGTGAACCGGAAGATGTTGTCGATGAAGAGGAGCACGTCCTGCTTCTCGACGTCACGGAAGTACTCCGCCATGGTCAGCGCGGAGAGCGCGACGCGCAGACGGGTGCCCGGCGGCTCGTCCATCTGGCCGAAGACCAGCGCGGTCTTGTCCAGAACGCCCGAGTCGACCATCTCGTCGATGAGGTCGTTGCCCTCACGGGTGCGCTCGCCGACGCCGGCGAACACCGACACACCACCGAAGTTCTCGGCGACGCGGTAGATCATCTCCTGGATCAGAACGGTCTTGCCGACACCGGCACCACCGAACAGACCGATCTTGCCACCCTGGACGTACGGGGTGAGCAGGTCGATGACCTTGATGCCGGTCTCGAACATCTCCGTCTTGGACTCGAGGTCCTTGAACGCCGGAGCGGTGCGGTGGATCGGCCAGCGGACCTCGACCTGCTTGTCGAACTCCGCCTGGTCCACGTTCAGCACGTCGCCGAGGGCGTTGAAGACCTTGCCCTTGGTGATCTGGCCGACCGGGACGGAGATCGCGGCACCGGTGTCGGTGACCTGCGAGCCACGGACCAGGCCGTCGGTCGGCTGCATCGAGATGCCGCGGACCATGCCGTCGCCGAGGTGCTGGGCGACCTCGAGGGTCAGGGTCTTCTTGCCCGAGCCGTCGGGGTTGTCCACCTCGACGTGCAGGGCGTTGTACATGTCCGGAATCGCGTCGACGGGGAACTCCACGTCGACGACCGGGCCGATGACCCGCGCGACGCGGCCCGTCGCCGTGGTCGGCTCAACAGTGGTGGTCATACTCATTCGCTCCCGCGGCTCGCGTCAGCGAGCGCGTTGGCGCCACCGACGATCTCGCTGATTTCCTGGGTGATCTCGGCCTGACGGGCCGAGTTGGCAAGCCGCGTGAGCGACTTGATGAGCTCGCCGGCGTTGTCCGTCGCGCTCTTCATCGCGCGGCGGCGGGCGGCGTGCTCGGAAGCGGCCGACTGCAGCAGCGCGTTGTAGATCCGGCTCTCGACGTACCGCGGCAGGAGCGCGTCCAGGACGCCCTCCGCCGACGGCTCGAAGTCGTACAGCGGGAAGATCTCCGACTTGGCCGGCTTCTGGTCGCTGAGCTGGACCTCGTCCAGCTTCAGCGGCAGCAGCCGCGCCTCGATCGCGTTCTGCGTCAGCATGGACACGAACTCG
>NZ_JBEZUT010000353.1:0-8778 GCF_040636595.1 Kitasatospora sp. NPDC036755 | reverse complement strand
CCGTGCTCCTCGGAGGAGCACGGCCGCCGACGTCGTCGCACGACCGGACGCCGCGCCGCGCGAACGCCGAGGGCCGCAGGAGTCGGGTGACTCCTGCGGCCCTCACGCCCCCTCGGACGGGGATCGCGCCCGGTCAGGCGGTGCGGTCCAGGTCGCCGCGCAGCACCGGGTGGGCGAAGGGGCTGCCGTCGGCGTAGCGCGCCAGCTCGTCCGCCGCCGCGGCGGCCATCCGCCGCAGTTCGCCGCCGAGCGAGCCGGCCACGTGCGGGGTGAGCAGGACGTTGGGCAGGTCGTAGAGCGGCGAGTCCTCCGGCAGCACCTCCGGGACGGTGACGTCCAGGACGGCGTTGAGGCGGCCCGAGACCAGCTCCTCGACCAGGGCCTCCTGGTCGATCAGCGAGCCGCGGGAGGTGTTCACCAGCGTCGCCCCGTCGCGCATCAGGGCGAGCCTGCGGCGGTCGACCATGTGCCGGGTGCCGGGCAGTTCGGGAGCGTGCACGCTCACCACGTCGCTGCGCTCGCACAGTTCGTCGAGGGTCACCGAGCGGGCGCCCAGCGCGGCCGCCTCGGCCTCGTCCACGTACGGGTCGTGGAGCAGCAGCTCCAGGTCGAAGGGGCGGAGCAGTTCGAGGACGCGCCGCCCGATCCGGGAGGCGCCGACGATGCCGGTGGTGCGCCGGTAGTTGCCGGCCTCGGGGTAGGCGGCCTGCCAGTCGTGCGGGGCCCGCCGCGCGCGGTAGTCGGCGCTGAGCCGCAGCAGCTGCTTGTTGGCGAGCAGCACGTTGGCGACGGTGTACTCGGCGACGGGCAGGGCGTTGGCCCAGGCGGCCGAGGAGACCTGGATGCCGCGGTCCCAACAGGCCTCGGTGACATGGTGCTTGACCGATCCGGCGGCGTGGACGACGGCGCGCAGCCGGGGCGCGGCGGCGAGCACGGCCTCGTCGAGCGGCGGGCAGCCCCAGCTGCTGACGATCACCTCGGTCTCGGCGAGGACGGCGGCCGCCTCGGGGCCGGTGAAGTCGTCGACGACCAGCACCGGGTCGAGTTCGGCGAGGGTGGTGAGCCGGGCCATGGTCTCGTCGTCGACCAGCCGGCCGACGAGGTCCGGGGTCATGACCAGCAGGGCGCGCGGGCGCCGGCGCGGCGGGGTGGGCGCGTTCCCGGTCGCGGCGTTCGGGGCGGGCGGGTTGGGCACGTGGTTCTCCGGCGCGGTCGTGGAGTCGGCGGTCTGGTGGGTCACTTGACGCTTCCCGCGGTCAGACCGGCCTTCCAGTGGCGCTGGAGGGCGACGAACGCGACCACCAGTGGCACGACGGCCAGCAGCGAGCCGGTCACGACCAGCGGGTAGAACTCGGGGAACGCGTGGGTCTGGGTGTTCCACGCGTACAGGCCGAGGCTGACCGGGAAGAGCCGGTTGTCGGAGAGCATCACCAGCGGCAGGAAGAAGTTGTTCCAGATCGCGGTGAACTGGAACAGGAACACCGTGACGAAGCCGGGCATGACCATCCTGAGCCCGATCGACCAGAAGGCGCGCAGCTCGCTCGCCCCGTCCGTCCGGGCGGCCTCCAGCACCTCGCCGGGGATGTAGCCGGCGCAGAAGACGCGGGCGAGGTAGACGCCGAAGGGGTTCACCAGGGAGGGCAGGAAGACCGCCCAGAAGGTGTTGGCGAGGCCGAGTTCGGAGGCGAGCAGGTACATCGGCAGGGCGAGGGCCGTGGTCGGCACCAGCACGCCGAGCAGGACCAGCCCGAACAGCTTCTCCTTGCCGGGGAAGGCGTACACGTGGAAGGCGTAGCCGGCGCCGACGCAGACGAGGGCGCAGAGCAGGGCTCCGATGCCCGCGTAGAGCAGCGAGTTGAGGTACCAGCGGAAGTAGATGCCGTCGCCGGTGGTGGCGAGGGCGTGCAGGTTGGCGCCGAGGTTCCAGTTGGACGGTGTGAGGGTGTGGCCGCCGAGGAGGTCGCCGGTGTTCTTGGCGGCGGCGGTGAGCAGCCAGCCGAGCGGCAGCAGGGTGTAGGCGGCCGCCAGCACGAGGGCGCCGTTGACGGCGGCCTTGGACAGGGTCCAGGGCGTGCGCCTGGCCCGGCCGCGGTCGGTCCTGGGCGCGCGGGGGCGTCGGCGGGTGTCGCGTTCGGGGGCGAGCGTGGTCATGCGGAGTCCTCCGTCCGGCGGGCGGGGCGGGTGCGGGTCGCCCAGGTGACGAGGAAGGACAGGACGGCCGCGGTGAGGGCCAGCAGCACCGAGGAGGCGGCGGCGAGGCCGTAGTCGCCGCGGTCGAAGGCGGCGGTGTACGCGTACATGTTGGGGGTCCAGGTGCTGACGACGCCGGGTGAGGCGCCGTGCAGGATCATCGGTTCGGTGAACAGTTGGAGGGAGCCGATCACGGTGAACAGCCCGACCATCACGATCGAGGCGCGGATCAGCGGGATCTTGATGCTGAGGACGGTGCGCAGCGGGCCGGCGCCGTCGACGATCGCGGCCTCCAGCACCTCGCGCGGGACGGCCTGGAGCGCGGCGTAGAAGATGACGGTGTTGTAGCCGACCCATTCCCACAGCGCGATGTTGACCACGGCGGGCAGCGGGTTCCCGAGCAGGTCGGGGCTGCTCCCGGCGGAGTTCAGCGCCTCGATGACCGGGCTGATGCCGGGGGTGTACAGGTACATCCAGATCAGGGCGGCGATGATGCCGGGCACCGCGTGCGGCAGGAACAGCGCGAGCTGGAAGAAGCGGCGGGCGCGGGCCAGCGTGGAGTCCAGGAGCAGCGCGAAGACCAGGGACAGGCCGACCATCAGCGGGATGTACAGCAGGCAGTACAGGGCCGTGGTGCGGAAGCCGTCGAGGAAGGCCGGGTCGCCGAGGGCGCGGGTGTAGTTGCCGAGGCCGGTGAAGACCGTCTCGATGCCGCCGAAGCCGAGGCCGGAGCGGTGCTCCGAGTAGAGGCTGAGGTAGACGGCGTACCCGATCGGGACGAGCGTGCAGGCGGTGAAGAGGACCAGGAACGGCGCGAGGAGCACGGCGGGCGCGCCGTAGCGCCCGGGCCGGAGCCGCCCGCGGGTGGGGCGGGCGGGCTCGGTCCGGGCGGCACGGCCGGTCGGAGCGGTGGTCACTGGGCGACCTTGATTCCGCGGTTCTTCAGCTCGGCGACGGTGGCCTGCTGCGCCGCGTCCACGGCGGACTGGACGGTGCCGCCCTGGGTGAGCTTGCCGAAGGCGTCCTTGAGGGAGTTGTTGGTGGCGCCCATGGCGGGGCCCCACTGCCAGCCGGGCTTGATGGACTTGGCGGCGTCGCCGTAGATCGCGTAGACGTCCTGGCCGCCGTAGAAGTCGGTCTTGAAGGCGGCCTGGGCGACGGAGACCAGGGCCGGGGCGGCCGGGTAGGCGGAGGAGGTGCCGGAGGCGATGCGGGCGTTGAAGCCCTCGGGCGTGCTGGTGGCCCAGGTGGCGAACTCCACCGCGGCCTTCGCCTTCTTGCTGTTCTTGGAGACGGCGAAGGTGGTGCCGCCGAGCATGCCGCTGGCGGGGCTGCCGTCCCAGGTCGGGACGGGGGCGACGGCCCACTTGCCGGAGGCGTCGGGGACGGTGCCCTTGAGCACGCCGCCGCCCCAGGTGGCGCCGAGGTAGCCGGCCGTCTCGCCCTTCTGCAGGGAGGCCGTCCACTGCTGGCTGAAGGACGGCATGACCCGGACCAGGTCGTCGTTGATGAGCTGCTGCCAGTAGTCGGCGACCTTCTTGGTCTCCGCGCCGGTGGCGTCGACGTTCCAGGCGTCGCCCGAGCTCTTGAACCAGTGGCCGCCGGCCTGCCAGGCCATGGCCTCGAAGGTGGTCGGGTCGTCGGGGAAGAAGGTGGCGATGCGGGCGTCCGGCTGGGCCTCCTTCAGCTTCTGGGCGGCGGTGCGGAACTCGTCCCAGGTCTTCGGCGGGGTGATGCCGGCCTTGTCGAGGAGGTCCTTGCGGTAGTAGAAGGCCTGCGGCGAGGCGTCCAGCGGCAGGGCCCAGGTGGTGCCGCCGAGGGTGGTGAGTTCCAGGGCCTGGCTCAGGTACTTGGCCTTGACGCCGTCGGTGACGAGCTTGCCGATGTCCTGCACGGCGCCCTGGCTGACCATGTCCGGCAGCTGCACGTACTCGACGTTGAACACGTCGGGCGCGTTGCCGGCCTTGACCGCGTTGGAGATCTTGGCGTAGCCGCCGGCGACGCCGGAGGGGATCTCCTCGTAGGTGACCTGGATGTCCGGGTGGCTGGCGTTGAAGGCGGCCACGACCTCCTTGGTGCCCTTGGCCCAGCCCCAGAAGGTGAGGGCGACGGGCTTGCCGTCGCCGGCGCCACCACTCGAGGAGTCGCTGCCGCAGGCGGCGAGGGACGTCACGCAGAGGGCGGACGCGACGAGCGCGGCGGCCAGGCGGGGGGCTCTGCGGACACGGGCGGGGGTCGTGGACATGGCTCGTCTCCCGGTGGAGGGGGGTGTGAGGGGTGTGGCCATCCTGGGACCGCGCTTCGATCGAAGTCAAGGGTTCAGGATCAAATGATCTGTTTCGATCCGGCCCAACCGTCAATGTTCAGGCTTCTTTACGGGAAAGCGCCCGTTCCGTGACGTTCACCCCTGTCCAGCCGGATCATTTGATCAATATCATGGGCGATCGATCCGGGTCATCCCCGGACTCGGTCCCCGCCCCACCCGAGGAGCCCGGCATGCCCCCGATCGAGCTACCGCCCGAAGACCGCGCGCTCAGCCCCCTCACCGGCTGGACCAGGGCGCACTGGGAGGCCGCCGCCGACGGCCTGCTGGCCGCCGTCCGCCGCCACGCCGGCCCCGCGCACGCGCTGATCGGCCTGCCCGGCGACCGTCCCAGCTGGTCCGGCCCCCGCTCGGACGGGCTGGAGGGCTACGCCCGGACGTTCCTGCTGGCCGCCTTCCGGGTCGCGGGCGCCGGCGGCGACGACCCCCACGGGCTGCTCCCGGCCTACGCCGAGGGGCTCGCCGCCGGCACCCGCCGCCCGACCGCCGACCGCGCGCTCACCGATACCGACCCCGTCTCCTGGCCGGTGATCACCGACCGGGGCCAGGCCATGGTCGAGGCCGCGTCCATCGCCCTCGCCCTGCGGATCACCCGCCCCTGGCTCTGGGACCGCCTCGACGAGGACGTCCGCGAACGGGCCGGCGCCTGGCTGTCCCGCGCGCTCCACCACGCCCCCGTGGACAACAACTGGTGGCTCTTCCCGCTGACCGTCGGCGGCTTCCTCGCCGAGGCGGGGATCGACACCGAGGCCGCCGAGCGGGCCGTGGAACGCGGCCTGGCGAGGATCGAGACCTGGTACCGGGGCGACGGCTGGTACACCGACGGGCGCCCGCGCGCCTTCGACCACTACAACGGCTGGGCCTTCCACCTCTACCCCGTCCTGCACGCCCACCTGGGCGGCCACCGGCAGCTGCTCGACCGGTACGGCGGCCGGCTCGCCGCCCACCTCGACGCCTGTGCCCGCGCCTTCGGCGCCGACGGCGCCCCCGTCCACCAGGGCCGCTCGCTCACCTACCGCTTCGCCGCCGCGGCCCCGCTGTGGGCCGGCGCCCTCAGCGGGCACACCCCGCTGTCCGCCGGCACCACCCGCCGCCTCGCCTCCGGCGCCCTGCGCCACTTCCTCGACCGCGGCGCGCTCGACGCCGAGGGCCTGCTCACCTCCGGCTGGCACGGCCCGTACCCCCCGATGGTCCAGCCGTACTCCGGCCCGGCCTCCCCCTACTGGGCGAGCAAGGGCTTCCTCGGGCTGCTGCTGCCCGCGGACCACCCGGTCTGGACGGCCGTCGAGCAGCCCGGGCCCGCCGAACTCGCGGACGCCGTCCACCCGCTCCCCCGGCCCGGCTGGCTGATCCAGTCCACCGCCGCCGACGGCCTCGTCCGGCTGCACAACCACGGCAGCGACGACCAGCCCGCCGACGAGGTGCTGCCCGACGACCCGCTCTACGCCCGCCTCGCCCACTCCACCGCGACCGGCCCGGTGCTGGACGGGCCGCCGGACAACCACCTCGGCCTGATCGCCGGCGGCGCCCTCACCGAGCGCGGCCGGATCGAACCGCTCGGCGCCGGCGACGGCTGGGCCGCCTCCGCGCACCGGCCCCGGGCGGGCGGCGAGGAGCTGCCCGGCGTCGTCGTGACCTCCCTCGTGCTCGCCGCCGGGGCCGAGGAGGTGCACGCCCACCTGGTCACCGGGGCCCAGCCGGGCACCGAGGTCCGGCACAGCGGCTGGGCGGCGGCCGGCGACGGCGTCGCCACCACCGTGGACGGGCCGCTCGCCACCGCCACCGCCACCGGGGCGGACGGTCTGCCGCTGCTCTCCCAGCTGCGCCACGCGGAGGGCTACACCACGACCGGCACCGACCCGCTGCCGGCCGGCACGGCGCTCGGCGCCGTCGGCGCGGTCCCCCGTGCCACCGGGCGGACCACCGGCGCGGCCACCCTGTTCGTCAGCACCGCCCGGCTCGCCCGGGGCCCGGTGCCCCGGCCGCCCCTCGCGGCCGTCGGGATCCGCACCGAACGCACCCCGCGGGGCCACCTGCTCCACGTCCACTGGCCGGACGGCACGCGGCACACCGCCGAACTCGCCGACGGCTCCGTCACCGTCCACCGGGAGGACTGACCCCGTGCGCCTCGCCCTCTCAACCCTGGGCCTGCCCGGCCGCCCGCTCACCGAGGTCCTCCGGCTGGCGGCCGAGCACCACTGGCAGGGACTCGAACTGCGCTGCGCGCCCGGCGAACCGGTGCACCCGGGCCTGACGGCCGCGGAACTGCGCAGTGCCCGAAGGGAGTTCACCGCCCACGGGATCACCCCGCTCGCCGTGGCCTCGTACCTCGGCGTCGCCGCGCCGGGCGAGGACGACCGGGCGGTCGCCGACCTGGTCGGCCACCTGCGGCTGACCGCCGACCTCGGGGCGCGCCACCTGCGGGTCTTCCCGCACGGCGAGCGGTCCGCCCCGGACGAGGACGACCGGCGGGCCGCCCGGCGGCTCGCCGCGGCGGCCGACACCGCCCACGCCCTCGGTGTCCGGATCCTGCTGGAGACCCACGACTCGCACCGCGCCGGGCGGGACGTGGCCCGGGTGCTCGACCTCGTCGGGCACCCGGCCGTCGGCGCGCTGTGGGACCTGCTGCACACCCACCTGGCCGGCGAGAGCCCGGCGCGGAGCCTGGCCGCGCTCGCACCCCACCTCGGCTACGTCCAGGTCAAGGACGTCGCGGGCGAGGACGACCTCACGCCGATCGCGCTCGGGGCGGGCGTGCTGCCGATCGCCGAGTGCGTGCGCGCCCTCCCGGCGGACTGCTGGGTGTCCTGGGAGTACGAGGCCCCCTGGTACCCGGCCGCCGCCCCGCTGCCCGGGCTGCTGGACGCCGGCGCGGCCCACCTCGCCCGGCTCGCGGCCTGAGCCCCGGGCGGGGCCGGCCGGGGCGACTCAGCCGGCCTCGCCCGCGCCGCCGCAGGAGGTGCGGACCTCCAGCGAGGGCAGCAGTTCGAGGCGGTGCACGGGCAGCGCGGAGCCGAGCCGAAGGCGGCGCAGCAGCAGTTCCACGGCGGCCGCGCCGACGGCCCGCTTCGGCGGCGCCACGGCGGTCAGCGGCGGCGCGGCGAGGGCCGCGAACACGTCGTCGTACGCGATCAGCGCCACGTCGTCCGGCACCTGGACGCCCCGGGCGCGCAGCAGCGGCGGCAGCTGGATGGCGTCCTGGTCGTTGTGGACCAGGACGGCCCGCACGCCCCGCCCGGCGGCCTCGGCGATCCGCTCGGCGACGGCCTCGGAGTCGACGCCGGGGCGGCGGATGTCGATCACCGGTTGGGGCTCCAGTCCCAGCAGCGCCGTCCCCTCGGCGTACCCGGCCCGGACCTGGTGCGCCGTCCAGGTGTCCTCCCGGGCGACCAGCAGCACCGAGCCGTGTCCGAGCGCGACCAGGTGGCGCAGCGCGAGCAGGACGCCGTACCGGTGGTCCGAGCCGACGGAGTCCAGCAGCGCGCCCTCGCCGTCGGCGGGCGGGCGGCGCTCGACGAGCACGGCGGGTACCGGGAGCCTGCCGTCCCCCAGGCCGCGCTCGCCGCCGGCCGGGCGCCAGTTGGGGGTCAGCAGCAGGCCGTCCACACCGGAGTCGAGCAGCTGCCCGATCTGGGCGCGGTCGTCGGCCGACTCGTACGGGGCGATGGCGAGCACCAGGCGGGCACCGGCCTCCGTCGCGGCCACCCGGGCGCCGCCGACCACCTCGTCGAAGTACGAGCCGACCGTGGGGACGAGCATGCCCAGGACCGTCTCGGCGCCCTCGGCCGCGGTGGGCTTGGCGCGCGGCAGCGAGACGGAGCCGTGCGAACGCTGCAGCAGCCCGTCGTCGGCGAGCACCGCCACGTCGCGGCGGACGGTGACGGCCGAGAGGCCCATCCGGGCGGCGAGGTCCACCACGCGGACCGTCCTGAGGTCGCGCACGACCTCCAGGATCCGGGACCGACGCTCCTCGGCCGTGATGGTCATGGCTTCCTCCTGCGTACCCCGTGCGCACGGTGTCTGATCGGATCCGGCTCGTTCAATCGAAATTCGATCGAACGAACACAGATGTGCCGAGTCGATCAGAACCACCGTACCGGTCACCTCAGCGTCCGGTCAGGTCCTCCCGGGTTCCCGGCCTGCGGAAATCCCGCCCGGGAGGTCCGGTTGGTCCTGATCGCCCGGATCCGTCCGCGCTCCCGCCGGCCCCCGGGCCTCCGACGGCGCCGCGCGCCCGGCCGCTCCCCCACTCACCGGGCCGGCCG
>NZ_JBEZUT010000352.1:0-8824 GCF_040636595.1 Kitasatospora sp. NPDC036755 | reverse complement strand
CCACCCTCACCAACGCCAAAAACACCTACGACCCCACCCACACCCTCACCCCCGGCCAAAACATCTTCCCCTAACCACAAACACCACAACGAGACAAGAGAACCCGGGGGCGGAATCACGAGCGCAGCGTCGTGGGGCCGAGCCGGAACCCGGGCCCCGTCCAAGGGAATTCGCGAGAGAGCGCAGAACCCGTACCGGAACCGACCCAAGCAACAAGGGAATTCGAGGATTCAGCGGATTCCCCCCTCCGCCCCGCCGAGCGAAAGGCCCGATTCCCCGTGCACGCCATTCACCACACCGACCGGACCATCCTCGACCACCCCACCCACGAGGTGTGGGACGCCATCGTCGACGAGCTCAACGGCAGGACCACCTGGTGGCACCCGCACAACACCCACCAGCCGGGCGCCACCGGTCCGCAGCAGGCCGGCGGCACCATGACGACGACCATCCACCCGGCGGGTGTCGGCAAGCCCGGGCCCAAGCTCCGGTTCGCCTCGACCACCACCCAGGTCACCCCGGACGTCGAGCTCACCCAGACCCACACCGGCCACTTCCACGGGACGACGACCTACCGGCTCACGCCCCACAACAACAACACCCAGACGCTCCTCACGATCACCTTCGCGACCACGCCGCACGGTCTGGCCAAGATTCTCCACAAGCTCACGAACCTGACGACCAAGCACACCGCCGCCACCCAGGACGCCCTGGGCAACCTGCACCGCCACCTCGGCAAGCAGAAGTAGGACCCACCGGACCCGGAACAGGAGGCCCCCGTGACCATCACCGAGATCCCCGCGCTGCCCGCCCGGCACGCCGTCACCACGACCGACCACACCGCGACCACCGACGACCACGCGCAGCTGGCCATCACGGTCCACCAGCCGGTCGAGCCCGATCCGAGCCGGCCGCTGGTGCTGCTGGTGCACGGCTGGGCGGCCTCCCGGACCGTCTGGCACGCCACCGCGCGGCGGTTGGCGGCGGCCGGGCACACGGTGGCCTCGTACGACCAGCGCGGTCACGCCTCGTCCTCGGCCGGGCAGGAGCCGATCAGCATCGCGCGGTTGGCGCGGGACCTGGACACCGTCGTCGGGACGCTCACCACGCCGGAGCGGCCGGTCGTGGTGGTGGGGCACTCCGGGGGCGGCTACGCGGCGCTGGCCTGGGCGGCGGGGCTGTCCGCCGGGAAGGGCGGGGCGGGAGTCAAGCGGCTGGCGGGGCTCGTGCTGGTGTCGACCGCCTCGCACGGGCAGGACACGCCGGCGAGCGAGGTGAAGATGATGGGGTCGAAGCTGTTCAGCCGGGCGCTGGGGACCCCGTGGCTGGGCCGTCGGCTGCTCAGCGGGACGCACGGGCCGGCGGCCTCGCTGACGGTGCGGGAGGCCAACCGCCGGCTGTTCGCCGCCACGTCGCCCGCGGTCCGGGCCGCCTGCTTCGCCTCGTCCCAGGGGATGGACCAGCGCGCGGGCCTGGCCGGGATCACCGCTCCGACGGCGGTCATCACCGGGACCGAGGACAAGGTCGTGAAGCCCGACTTCAGCCGGGAGCTCGCGGCGGCGCTGCCGCACGCCGAGCTGCACCGGATTCCCGACACGGGCCACATGGTGCCGTTGGAGACCCCGCAGCACGTCGCGCACCACGTCCACCTGCTCGTCACGGCCGGCCGCTGACGACCGTGACCACCACCGCCCCCGCCGGCGTCCTGGCCGCGCTGTTCCCGCCCCATGTCCACTGCGCCGAGTCCTTCGGCGACCCGTCCGAGGAGCGGCTGCTGCCCCTGGAGGCGGCGTACATCCGGGACCGTTCACCGCGCCGGCGGCGGCAGTTCGCCACCGCCAGGGCGCTCGCCCGCCAGGCGCTCGGCACGCTCGGGCACCCGCCGGTGCCGCTGCTGCCGGGGCCCGGCGGGGCACCCCGGTGGCCGGTGGGCGTCACGGGCAGCATCACCCACACGGACGGGTACACGGCCGTCGCGGTCGCCGCCACCGGGCGGCTCGGTTCGCTCGGGATCGACGCCGAGCCCGCCAGGCCGCTGCCCCGGGGGGTGCTGCGGCTGGTCAGCGGCGAGGGTGAACGCGGTGCCCTGGCGGCGCTGCCGGAGGGCCGAGCTCCGTGGGACACCGTCCTGTTCAGCGCGAAGGAGGCCGTCTACAAGGCCGTCCATCCGCTGACCGGCATCTGGTCCCCGCTGGCGGCCATCACCGTCACCGTGCACGCCGACGGCACCTTCACGGCCCGGCACCCCCACCACCCCGCCGTCCGCACCGGTTCCTGGGGCGTGCACGGCGAGGTGGTCGTCACCGCGCTCGCGCTGCCGCCGGCGCACCGGGCGGCCGCCGGATGAGACGCCCCGGCGTCCGTGAACCGCGCGAGGGGGTTTCGCACCGTTCCGGGTGGCGCGCAGGGCGCGATCGGACCGCGCGTTCCTGAAGCGACGGGCCTGACCGAGGCCACGGCCTCCCGGGTGTCCGGGCCGGGCCTGGCCGGGCCGGGCCGGGCCGGGCCGGGTCCGGCTGCCGGGTGGGGGGGTCAGTCCGACGTGGCCGGGGCGCCGGGGCGGTCGCCCTGGCGCGCGATGGCCATCGACCACTGCGGGAATTGCTCCGCGGGCACCGCGGGGGAGGCGGCGGAACCGGGGCGGAGCGACGCTGCCGGGAGGAACACGGCGCGGCAGCGTCGGCACAGCCAGGTCGCCCGCCACACCTCGTGCAGCTGCTGCCACTGCTCGTAGGTCCGCGGCCACTGGTCCGCCGTGCCGCTCCGGCGACTCCGGCGGCTCCGGCCACCGAAGTGGACGGCGAGTCCGACGCCCAGCAGGACCGCGGCGATCAGGAACGCACCGTAGTGGTAGCCGAACTGGTACGCGGCGTCGTCGACCTCGGCGTTGTCACCGGAGAGCAGCGTACGCAGTCCCAGCAGGCCGAGGAGGCCGGCCAGGACGAAGAGGGTGATCGCGGCCCCGCTCGTCCCCTTGGGCTCGGGGTCCATCGTCAACAGCGCCCGCGTCTGCGGGTCGAGCGGCCGGTCGGAGTCCAGGAGGGCGTTTCGCACGGGGACGGTTTCGTCCGCCGCGGCGCAGGTCGGGCAGGTGGTGCTCATCGAGAGGTGGCTCCGAAGGTGGTGCTTGGTGTACGTGCTGTACGGAAGAGCCCGTAGTACAGCACAGGGAACTGACTGCTCGTGCGACCGGCCCCCGTGACGGAAGGCCTCTCCGGCGGGTTGCGGCCGGGCGGCTCACGACGCCAGTGGGCCTCCGGGGCCGAGGGCGAGGTCGGCGAAGCGCTTCGCGATGAGGCGGTGGGCCTCCGGGGAGGGGTGGAGGCCGTCGGGGAGCGGGTGCGCCTCGTGGTCGGGTTCGCCGTAGAGGGCCAGGCCGTCCAGGTGGTGGAGTCGGTGGTCGCCGTCGGCGCGGCGCTCGGCGACGATGCGGGCGAGTTCGGCGCGGATGACGGTGAGGGTGAGCCGGCCGGCGGCGACCTCGGCGGGGTCGCCGGTGGCGCGGAAGCGCAGGGTTCCGCTGCTGAAGTCGGGGGCGAGCGGGCCGGGTACGGTCTCGTGGAGCGGGCACAGCAGCGGGGAGACGATCAGCAGCGGCGTGGTGGGGTGGCCGTCCCGGACGGTGTCCAGGAAGCCGTGGACGGCCGGGGTGAAGGCGCGCAGACGCATCACGTCGCTGTTCACCAGGTTGATGCCGATTTTGAGGCTGAGCAGGTCCGCGGGGGTGTCGCGGATGGTGCGCGCGGTGAAGGGGTCGAGCAGGGCGCCGCCGCCGAAGCCGAGGTTGACCAGGTCCAGGCCCGCGCCGTTGGCCGCCAGGGCGGGCCAAGTGCCGCTGGGGTGCGCGGCGTTGGAGCCGTGGCTGATCGAACTTCCGTGGTGCAGCCAGCGCTTGCGGGTGCCGGCCGGGAGCGGTTCGATCGGGGCGTCGGTGTCGAGGGCGATCAGTTCGGTGGTCTCGGTGTGCGGGAGCCAGATCTCGACGGTCTTGTCCCGCTCCGGCAGGCCGGTGAACCGCGCGCTGCCGGGCGGCCCTTCGGTCAGTTCGACGCGGCCGGTGGCGAGGTCGACGGTGCGCAGGTCGCCGCCGGGGACGGAGGTCTGCGCGGCGAGCCGGCCGTCCACCAGGAGGTCGTAGACGCCGTCCGGGACGTTCGGGACGCCCGGGTAGGCGCGCTTGGTGGGGACGGCGTGCAGGGTGACGGCGGTGGCGCGGGTGCGGAAGGCGAGCCGGACACCGGAGGGCTGGGACTCGGCCATCGCGAGCTGCTCGTCCGGGATCCGTCGGCGGGCGCCGGCGGGCAGGCGGTGCGGCAGCAGGCCGCGCCGGGTGCGCTCGGTGTCGAGGTGGCCGTGGAGGAGGTCCTCGGTGACGGGGGTCGTGATCGTGGTCATGGTGCTGCTCTTCGGTTCGTCGGGGGGGGTACGGGGTGCGCGGCGGGACGGGTCACCCGGCCGTACGGGCCCCGCCGGTGCGCAGCAGGGCGTCGAGGGAGTCGATGATCCACTCCCAGGACTGCCGCGGGTCGACGGCGGTGTGGCTGAACCCGCCGGCCGCCTCCAGGCTGATGTAGCCGTGGAAGACGCTGCCGAGCATGCGCACCGCGTGGGTCTGCTCGGGCTCGCCCAGGTGGTAGCCGCGCAGGATGGCCCTGGTCATCTGGGCGTGCCGGACGCCCGCGCCGGCGGCGGCCGTCTCGGCGTCCAGGCGCAGCCGGGTGGCGTCGTAGCGGCCGGGGTGGCGGGCCGCGTAGTCGCGGTAGGCGTCCGCGAAGGCGGCGAGCGCGTCGCGGCCCGCCCGGCCGGCGAGGGCGTCGGCGACGAGGTCGGCGAGTTCCTCCAGGGCGTACAGGGCGATCCGGGTCTTGAGGTCCTGGGAGCTCTTGACGTGGGAGTAGAGGCTGGCCGTGGCAACGCCGAAGCGGCGGGCGACGGCGGCGACGGTCACCTGCTCGAAGCCGGCCTCGTCGGCGAGTTCGGCGCCCGCGACGACCACGCGTTCGGTGGTCAGTCCTGCCCTTGCCATGTGTTCCCTCCCGTACGGCCGCGCCGGTTGTCTACGTCCAGTATGGGATTACCTAAACGGTTTAGGCAAGGCGCGAATGCCTGACGGGCCCCGAACCCCCGAGGCACCCGCTCAGCCCGCTCAGCCCGCTCAGCCCGCTCAGCCCGCTCAGCCCGCCAGGATCACCGTCTCCGCCGGCCCCGAGAAACCCACCGGCTGCGCCGGGGTGCCCGTGGCGGCCATCCGGCGGTGCTCCTGCGGGCTGACGCCACGCACCCGCTTGAAGGCCGCCGAGAGGGCGAAGGCGTTGCTGTAGCCGACCTTGCGGGCCGCGAAGGCCACGGTGCACTCGGGCTCGCGCAGCAGGTCGGCGGCGACCGCCAGGCGCCAGCCCGCCAGGTACGCCATCGGGGGCTCGCCGACCAGGGCGGTGAAGCGGCGCGCCAGTCCGGCCCGGGAGACCCCGACCCGCTGGGCGAGCTCGGCGACCGTCCAGGCGGTGGCCGGGTCGTCGTGCATGAGCCGCAGCACCGGCCCGACCACCGTGTCGTGCTGGGCGCGGTACCAGGCGGGGGCGCCGGAGTCGGGGGCGGCCAGCCAGGCCCGCAGCACGGAGACCACCAGCAGGTCCAGGATCCGGTCCAGGACGAGCTCCTGGCCGGGCTCGTTGCGCCCTATCTCGGCGGCCAGCAGGTGCACCAGGGTGTCGTCGGCGCCGGTGCCGGCCGGGCGGACCAGCAGCGCGGGCAGGCAGCCGAGCAGCCGCTGGCCGATCTCGTGCTCGGCCTGGTAGGTGCCGGACAGCACCACGGAGGAGGCCCGGTCGCCCTCCCGGCCCTGGCCCCAGGTCCGGACGCCGAGCGACATCACCTCGGAGACGTCCACCCCGCCCCTGGTGCAGACCTGGCCCGGGCCGACGATCACGTCCACCGGGGTGTCCGGGTCGTCCGCCACCGTGTACGGCTCCGGGCCGCGCACGATCGCCACGTCCCCGGGGTGCAGCAGCAGCGGGGTGCCGCGCTCGGGGAGGATCCAGGCGTCACCGCGGACCATCGTCACCACCGAGAGCGGGGCCCGGTCCTCGATCCGCAGCGACCACGGCGGGGTGAGGATGGAGCGCAGCAGGAACGCGCCACGGGCCTTGGGGCCGTCGAGGAGTCCCGTCAGAGTGTCCATGCCGCCAAGTGTAGACGGCGGGACATCATTTGACGGTTCGTCATTTGAGGGACTCTTGAGCGATCGAGGTGGCTCGCGCCGCCCGGATGCCGGATGATCTGCCCACGGGGATACGGATCCGAGACACGGCGGCCGCGGTCCAACGGGACCGACGGCGAGAAGTGAGGGGCTCACGACGATGGAAACGGCACGCACACTCGTCCTGGTGGCGGCCACTGTCACCTGTGGACTGACCGCAGGACTGTTCTACGGGTTCTCGTGCTCGGTCATGCCCGCGCTCGCCCGGGCCGACGACCGGACCTTCATCGAGGTCATGCAACGCATCAACAAGGCCATCCTGAACGGCTGGTTCGTCCTCGGCTTCGTCGGCGCGCTGCTCGCCACCGCGGGCGCGGTCGCCCTGCACCTGCCCTCGGACGGGCACGACGTCCTGCCCGCGACCATCGCGGCGCTGGTGCTGTACGTGGCGATGATCGGGGTGACCCGATCGGTCAACATCCCGCTGAACGACGAGCTCGAAGCCGCCGGCCCGGCCCAGCGGATCACCGACCCGGCCGCGCTGCGCGCCCGCTTCGAGGCGCGATGGGTGCGCTTCAACGTGCTGCGCACCCTGCTGTCGACCGGCGCCCTGGCCTGCCTCGCCTGGGCACTCGTCCTCAACGGGCAGAGCTGACCGGACCGGAACGACCCACCGGGCGGCCCCGAGCGCGCCGCCCGCACCCGCCACCCTCTGCCGCTGGCCGGAATCAGCCGCAGAGGGTGGCGAAGCCGTACCCGCGCGCCTTGAGCGTGGAGATGATCGTCGGCAGCGCGGCCACCGTCTGACTGCGGTCGCCGCCGCCGTCGTGCATCAGCACGACCGAGCCGGGGCGGACGTTGTTCAGCACCCGCGACCTGATCGCGGCCGTACCGGGACGGGACCAGTCCGCCGGGTCCACCGACCAGAGCACGACCTGCTTGCCGAGCGCCGAGGCCTTCGAGCGCACCGTGCCGTTGACCGCGCCGTACGGCGGGCGCAGGCAGCTCGGGGTGCGGCCGGTCTGCGCGCGGATCGCCCGGTCGGTGTCGGCGAGTTGGGAGTCGAGCGCGGCCGCGGAGAGCTTGCGCAGGTCCGGGTGGGACCAGGAGTGGTTCTGCACGCTGTGGCCCTGCTTGGCGACCTGCGCGGTCACCGAGGGGTGGGCGGCGACGTTCTGCCCGATCTCGAAGAAGGTCGCCCGCACCCCGTACCGGGCGAGCGTGGCCAGGACCTTGGGTGTGTAGGCGGGGCTGGGGCCGTCGTCGAAGGTCAGGTAGACCACCTTGGCGCCCTTGGCGCCCTTGGCGCCGGCCGCCTGCGCCTCGGTGGCGGGCAGGGCGACGGCCGCCCCGGCCGCCAGGGCGACGACGAGTGCGCCGACCGCCGACCGCAGCCTGCCGACTGCCTTGCGCCTGCCGGGTCGTACGGACATGTCTGCCCCCTGCGGTCGGAACTCCCGTGCACCGGCCAGTCTGCGCCCGCCGGGCCGCCCGCCGCGACCCTCCGTCGGTCGCGAGCGAACGGAACCGGCCACCCGGGCAACCGGGTCGGGGCCGCCCGGGACGTGGGCGGCAGGCCGATGCCCCCGGCGGCGTTCCGTCGGGGGCATCGTGCGAGGGGCATCGCGTGAAGGGCATCACGCAAGGGGCGCCCTGCGATCACCGTCCCTGCGAGCGACGTCCTGCGAGCGGCGCCGGGCGGGGCTTCGGCGGTCAGCGCCCCGCGCGTCCGTGCAGCACCAGGGAGCGGGTCAGCGCCAGCAGGCCACCGGCGCACAGCGCGGTGCGCAGCATGTTGACCGGCACCCAGGTGTCCGCGAACTTGGCGCGCACGGCGGCGAGATCGTGGATCTGCGAGGGGTCGCCGGCCGCCGCCAGCTCGTTGTTGAGCGGGATGTTGACGCCCATGGTGACGAACAGCGCCACCAGGTAGAGCGCCGTCGCCAGGGCCGCCCACAGCGCCGCCTGGCGCCGGCCGGCCCGGTGCTGCAGCCAGGCGGCGACGCCGGTGGCGAGGAACGCGCCGACGAAGACCAGGCCGAACAGCCCGTTCCCGTCGATCGCCTTGTTGATCTGCTGCATCGCCGCCACGTAGGTGTGGTCGTCGCCCGCCGCCAGGCCCGGCATCACCGAGA
Organism: Kitasatospora sp. NPDC036755; assembly: GCF_040636595.1. Taxonomy (NCBI): domain Bacteria; kingdom Bacillati; phylum Actinomycetota; class Actinomycetes; order Kitasatosporales; family Streptomycetaceae; genus Kitasatospora; species Kitasatospora sp. NPDC036755. The sequence goes on along the minus strand of NZ_JBEZUT010000352.1, from coordinate 490 downwards.
CGTCGAAGGCGAAGAACAGGCCCGCCATCAGGCCCATCGCGACGGTGGCGCCGACCAGGAGCGGGCCGGCGGCCCTGCCCCCTCGGGCGGCGGGCACGGCCGGGGCCGCGCCGCCCGGCGCGAGGCCGGTGAAGGACTGTGCGGCGGTGTAGGAAGCTGGGGTCGCGGTCTGATTCGAGCGCATCGGTATTCCTTCGGTCTCCCCGGTCCCCGCCCGACGCGGGGACCCTCCCGGTGTCCGGGCCTCCGGCCTCCTCACCGCTCCCGGCCGAGGCCGGGGTTTCGGTCAGGCGGTCGGCGCCGCCCGGCACCGACGATCAAGTGAACTGCCGTACGGACGGCAGGTGTTGCTCTTCCGGCTGGTCACGCGTTCCACACGCCGGAGGCGGCGGCCGCACGGGCGTAGTCGGCGAAGTCCCGCGGCTCACGGCCCAGCGCACGCCGCACCCCGTCACCCAGCGACGCGTTGCGCCCGTCCAGGATCACCGAG
>NZ_JBEZUT010000351.1:0-8852 GCF_040636595.1 Kitasatospora sp. NPDC036755 | reverse complement strand
GGAGTCTGCCGGGCCGGCGCGGGATCGGCGGCGGGCACCGGGGCGTCGGCCGCGGCCGGAGCGGAGCCGGGGGCCGGAGCCGCCGACGCCGCCGAGGGCTCGGTCTGCACGTACCAGGACGGGGGAGTGTAGTCAGGCGCGTCCGACCAGTCGTCGTCGTCCTCTGCCGCGTTGTCGCCGACGTAGACGCCGTCCCGATCGCTGCTCACTTCTGGCTCCCTCGTGTTCGCCGCCGCTTGTTCAGCGGTGCCGTTGCCGCATCAAAGACTAGGCCGTACGGCAACCCCCGTTGAAGGCGGCTTCGTTTCCCCGCCGGGCCGACCGGCGCGGCGAGCGGCTGCTCAGTCCATCCGGCGCGGCCCGCCCAGCACCTGCTGTTCGGCCTGTCCGGCCACGGCCCGTACGTACTGACGCCGCATCCGGGTCGCCCACAGGGTGAGGTCGTCGCCGAGGGTGGGCAGCGCGGCGACGTCCTCCGGCGGCAGCGACAGCACCCGGCCGGTCAGTTCCGCCTCCTGGGGCGAGATCCGCTGCACGCCGACCAGGTCGGCCGCGTTCAGCACCCGGGAGGCGTTCGGGCCCAGGTAGGGCAGCAGGGTCAGGGTGGTCTGCCAGGGCGCGGCGGAGAGCCGGCTGCGCGGCGGGCGGGCGCCGAGGTCGCGGACCACCAGCACCGGCGAGGCCACCGAGGCGCCCTGCGGTCCGAGTCGGCCGACCTGGTGGATCGTCACGCACGGCTGGCCGCCGCCGGCGGCCTGGGCCATCGGGCCCCACAGCTGTCCGCGGGCGGTCTCCACCGCGACCCGGGCGCCGATCGCGGCCGCCCGCAGCGCGATGACCTGCGCCGTCCACATCCCGCCGACGAGCACCAGGTCGTACGAGGTCGGGCGGAACAGGCCGAGGACCGCGGGCAGCCCCTGCGGGTCGACGCCGATCACCACGCCGTCGTCGCCGACGGGGAAGGCCAGCGCCGCGAGGTCGGCCGGTTCCAGGACGTGCTTCTCCCGGCGCGGGCCGCGCAGCCCGAAGCCGGGCAGGACCCGCGGCCGGGTCCGGCGCTGCTCGGCGCCGGGCTGGGGGCCCGCCGTGGGGTAGGTCTGGTACGCCATCAGGAAGCCCCTCCGAGCGGCAGGGTGGCGAGCATGCCGGGGGCCTGCTCCAGGTCGAGCCGGACCAGGCCGAGCCCGGTGCTCTGGGCCCGGGACTCCACCTGGCGGCCGATGTCGCCGACCTCGCTCTCGTTGCGGCCGGTCACCCGCAGGTGCCCGCTGACCGTCACCGAGCCGCCGGTGCCGTGCCCGGCGGTCAGGCTGAAGGTGCTGGCGAGGGCGGGCGAGCCGGTGATCAGGTTGACCAGGTCCGGCGCGGCGATCCGGCCGGGGGCGCCGTCCGGGCGGCTCAGCTGCGGCCAGCGGGAGACCCAGTACGTGGTGTGCCAGCGGTCGTCGATCCGCCAGAACCGGTTGCCCTCCTGGGTGCGGCGGGTGGTGCCGCCGCCGCTGCCGGTGCCCTGGCGGCCGGCCACCGCGATCGGGTTGGCGCAGGTGGAGATGGCCAGGGCGGCGATCAGCTCGCGCTCGTCCAGCACGGTCGCGTTGAAGCCGGCGCTGTTGAGCCGGCCGGCCAGCTGGTCGGTGACCCGCTGCAGCGCCTTGCGGGCGCCCTCCTCGCCGCCGCCGCGGGCCCGGACGGCGGTCGCCGCGCGCTCCGGGTCGAGCTTGAGCGCGATCCAGGTCAGCCGCAGTCCGGGGGTGGCGGTGCCGTCCGGCAGCTCCCGGTAGGCGCGGGCGGCCAGCGACTGCTCGGGCAGGTGCTGGGCGGGGGCGGGCTGGGTGTGCTGGACCAGCTGCACCGACTCCAGGGTGATGTCGTCCACCGTGAGCGCCGAGCAGATCACGTCCAGCGGCAGCGGCAGCGCGGTGCGCACCGGCCGCAGCGGCTGGTCCTTGGCCTGGACGAGCAGGACCGAGGTGAGGAAGGTCCCGTCGCCGACCATGCCGGTCTCCCGGCGGACGGGGCGGCCGCCGAACTCGGCCTCGGTGGCGTGGGTGCAGGTGCGCAGCCCCGGTTCGAGCTCCAGCGCGGGGGCCAGGGCCGGGTCGGTGCCGGCCGGCGGCAGCAGCGTCCTGGCCTGCCTGCGGCGGGACTTGAGGGCGGCGCGGACCCGCAGCAGATCCGGGAGGGTGCGGCCGCGCACCGGGACGAGCGCGAGCACCAGCAGCACCAGGGCGACGGCGCCGAAGCCGGCCGCGGCGGTGCGGCTGATCGTCCAGCCGACCGCGACCAGGGCCGCCGCGACCTCGACCAGGACGAGCTGCTGGAGCTTCAACCGCCCGCCGAGCAGCCCCGGTCGGGGGTTGATCCGGACCTGGACGGCACCACCGCGCCCGGTGCCGGCCGGCTGCGGCCGGGCGGCCTCCGTACCGGTCGCCGGTGCGTCGTGCCGCGCCCGGCCGGCCCGGCGCGTCCTCCCGCCGCCCGCACTGCGGCGGCGTCCTGGAGCGGTCTGGCTTGGCATCCCCCGGTGGCCCTCTCTGCATCCGTTCCCGCGGCCCGGCTGGCTGTGTCGCGGACCGTACCCGTACGGTACTCACCGTCTGCTGCCGCATCGTAGAGGGTTCGCGCCGGTTCGTGCCCGGCGGGTGATCACGGGGCAGGGCGGTCTGACAACGCCCGACGACGTCTGACTAGGGGGACGACGAGGTATGGCATCGCGCCGGGACGAGCTGAACGCGTACACCTTCGCCCGCAAGCGCACGGTGGGCGCCTTCCTGCTGCCCGCCGGCGGCGGCAGCGACGAGGACGCGCCGCGTCCGGTGAAGGCGGTGCTGCCGAGCGTGCTGGCCGGGGCGGTGGTCGTGGCCGGCTTCGGGCTCTGGGGCGTCTTCAAGCCGAGCGCGCCGGTGAAGTGGGACGACGGCAAGAACATCATCCAGGGCAAGCAGTCGACCACCCGGTACGTGGTGCTCACCGACCAGGACAACAAGACCAAGCGGCTGCACCAGGTGCTCAACATGTCCTCGGCGCGGCTGGTGCTGCCCGCGGGCGCCAAGGTCGTGGTGGTGGACGACGGGGTGCTCGACCGGTACCCCAACCACGGGCCGACGATCGGCATCCCGTACGCGCCGGACAAGCTGCCGACCACGGACAACGCGAGCAAGCCGATGAAGTGGGCGGTGTGCGACCGCCCGGGCTCGGACGACAAGCAGGAGACCGTCAACCAGGCGGTGTTCGTGGCGGCCGGGGCGGACGCGGCGGCGCTGGCGGCCAAGGACCGGATGCTCGGCCCGGACCAGCTGATGCTGGTGCAGCAGGCCGACGAGCAGCAGATCTCGGCCGCGCCGGCGCCGGGCCAGCCGGCCGCCGCGGGCGCGGCGGTGTACCTCGTCGACGCGCAGGGCCGCAAGCACCAGATCGGCTCCCCGCAGTCGGACGACAAGGAGCGCAAGGCGCTGATCACCGCGGTGTTCGGGCCCAACGCGGTGCCGCAGCGGGTCAAGCGGGACTGGCTGGACACCCTGGTGAACGCGACCCCGGTCACCTTCCCGCAGGTCGACGGGGTCGCGGACAGCCAGGGCGCCAACTCCAAGGTGGAGCTGAGCAACCAGGCCGACCGGCGGGTCGGCCGGCTGGTGCACTACCAGGACCGCCACTACGTGGTCGGGAAGGACCAGCTCTACCTGGTCACCCCGTTCCAGGCGGAGCTGATCCGGCAGAACCCGGCGTACCAGATGCTCTACAAGTACGACCAGGACAAGAAGCCGCGCAGCGACGAGATGATCCCGGCGGACAACGCCCAGTGGGGCGGCGACGTCCCGCTGAAGGGCACCGCGGCGGACTGGCCGCTGAGGACCGGTGCGCCGGTGAACAACTGGCAGGACCGCCAGGACGCCCGGATGGTGGTGTGCAGCACCTACGACGGCGTCGCCGCGGACGGTGTCACGGCCAAGCGCAGCGTCTGGGCCTGGACGTCCTACCCCGCTCCCTACGACAACGGTGCCGGGGCCGCGTACGTGACCCCCGGTCACGGGCTGTTCTACCGCTCGTTGGACAACTCGGCGGCCGGCTCCGGGACCGACTTCCTGATCACCGAGACCGGGTTGCGCTACTCGGTGCCGTCCAACGGCGACGGCGGCCGGCGCCCCACCGCCACGCCGCAGCCCGGCCAGAGCGCGCCCGCGAAGCCGGCGACCGCGCAGCCCGCCGCGACGCCCGTCCCCGGGGAGCCGTCCCAGGAGCCGGGCCGGCCGCAGGACGAACCGGGCGGCAACCAGGCCCGGTTGGGCTACCAGGGGGTCCAGCCGCTGCCGGTCCCGAAGGAGTGGTCGAACCTGGTGCCGGCCGGTCCGCCGTTGACGGCGAAGAGCGCCGTCCAGCCCCAGAACGCCTGACCGGAAGGCCGCAGAAGGCCTGGCCGGGAGCCCCGGAACGCCTGATCGGGAGCCCCGGAACGCCTGACCGGCCAAGCGCGGCAACCGAATTGGCCTCAGTGTCATGGTCTGGTAACTACCGGGTGATCGGTGTTGGGCGAGCTGCGTGTGCCGACTACAGTGCTGCTGGGCATCACACCGGTGTGATGCGGCGGTCGGCCCCTAGGGCCCTCCGTACACGCAAATGTTGTCTCATGGGGGACGGTGGAGCATGGCTCAGGGTCAGTTCACGATGACCGCACAGGAGATGCTGGCGTTCGCCAAGCAGATCGAAGAGGCCATCGGCAAGATCGAGGCTGAGCGGACCAAGCTGATCAGCACGGTCTCCGGCATCACCAGCGGCTGGCAGGGCCAGGCCGCGTCGGCCTACGCGAGCCTGCAGAACAAGGTGAACGAGGACATCGCGAAGCTCAAGGAGTCGCTGAACGCGATCAAGCACGCGATCGAGCTGACCACCAAGCACTACGCGAGCACCGAAGAGGAGCAGAAGGCGATGTTCTCCTCGGCCCAGGGCTGATCCGCGCACCCGCGCCGATCCCCGGACCCGAGCCGACCGCCGTCCAGCCCCGATCCACCGCTCCGCGGAGCGCCCGTCACCGACCGTGTGGCGCTCCGCCCCTCGCCCAGGGAGACAACGTGTCCGACCACATTCTCGTCAACTTCCAGACCGTCCACACGGCGTCCGAGGAGGTCAAGGCCTCGGCGGCGCGCATCGACCACCTGCTGAACGACCTCAAGGGCAACGTCACGCGCATCGCCTCCAGCTGGCAGGGCGCCGCCCAGCAGGGCTACCAGGCCCACCAGGCCCAGTGGGACGCCCGCGCCGCCGACCTCCAGCAGGTCTGCACGCAGATCGCCGGTTCGCTGGACAAGGCCGCGCAGAGCTACAAGTCGACCGAGGACGCCAACGCCAAGCTCTGGGGCTGACGTTCGGGTTCCTCAGGGAACGACAGGGGGCGGGTACCCGGATTCCGGGGCCCGCCCCCGACGCGCGACACGGGTGGACGACATGAGGGGTGGCAGGGTGTCCCGACACGGGTACCGGAAGGCGGCCGCGGCGCTCGCCGCGCTCACGGTGCTGGGCGGGCCGCTCGCCGCCCCGGCGTACGCCGAGAGCGGCCCCGGTCTGGCCGCGGCCGGTGACTGCCCCAAGCCCGCGCCCGACGTGAAGACCGTGCCGTGGTCGCTGCAGCGCCTGCTGCTCAACGAGCTGTGGCAGGACGGGAGGACCACCGGCGCGGGCGTGACGGTCGCGGTCATCGACACCGGTGTGGACAAGCACAACCCGCAGTTGACCGACAAGGTCGACGCCGGCTCCAACCTGCTGGTCGACCGGGAGACCAAGAAGCCGATCGAGGGCGACTCGGTGACCGACCCGGTCGGCCACGGCACCAAGGTGGCGGGCATCATCGCCGCCCGGGTCAGCCCGGCCACCGGCTTCGTCGGGCTGGCCCCCGACGCCCGGATCCTGTCGATCCGGCAGAACGACAGCGACGGCAACGGCGACGTCTCCACCCTCGTCCAGGCGATCAGGGAAGCGGTCGACAAGGGCGCCAGGGTCATCAACATCTCCCAGGACGTGCGCGGCGCGGGCGACGCCCGCTTCGGCGGCTACCAGGAGCTGAAGGCCGCCATCGACTACGCCGAGGCGCGCGACGCCGTGGTGGTCGCCTCCACCGGGAACGACGGCAAGGAGGGCGACACCTACCCGGGCGCCTTCCCGACCGTGCTGGCCGTCGGCGCCTCCGACCGCAACAACGAACGGGCACCGTTCTCCCAGTACGGCGGCTTCGTGAAGGTCGCCGCGCCCGGTGTCGACATGCTGTCCACCGTGCCCGGGAGCGGCCAGTGCGTGGACAACGGCACCAGCTTCGCCGCCCCGTACGTCTCCGGGCTCGCCGCGCTGCTGAGGGGCGCCCACCCGACCTGGAAGGCGGCCCAGGTGCGGGCCTGGATCGAGCAGACCGCGCAGCGCACCCAGCGGGACCCGGACACGTTCATCGGCTGGGGCGTGGTGGACCCGGTGAGGGCCGTCACCAAGGCCCCGGCCGACGCGCCCTTCGCGCCCACCCCGGACGCCCCGGTCCAGCTCGCCGCCGCGCCGATCGTGCCGCGCCCGGTGGGCCTCGGCGAGACCCAGGCCGACCGTGACGGCCGCACCGCGACGTACGTCCTCGGCATCGGGGCGCTGCTGGTCGCGCTGCTGGTCGGCGGCGGCGTGGTGCTGCGCGACCACCGGCGCAAGTCGGCCGGCTGACCCGCCCGGGGCCGCCGCCCGGCCCCGCCGCCCGGGACCGCTCGGACCGGGCGCCCGGGGAATCCGCCGGACCCCTGTAACACCGCCGCCCGTCCGCCGCATCGATGAGGTGTCGGGCAGGGCGGACCGCGGGGGGCAGGGCGCATGGGGTGGATCGGGGCGGGCCGGGAGGCCAAGGACGCGGAGTTCCTGGAACTCGTCTCCGGCCGGACCGGGCACCTGTACCGCTCGGCCTGCCTGCTGACCAGCGGCGACACCCACTACGCCGAGGACCTCGTGCAGGAGGCCCTCAGCCGGATGTACGTGCTGTGGCGGCGCAGCGCCTTCACCGGCCGCGGCCGGATCGACAACCCGGCGGCCTACACCCACACGGTCATGGTGCGCACCTTCCTCGCGCAGCAGCGCCGTCGTTCCAGCAGCGAGCGCCCCAGCGACGCGCTGCCGGAGCCGGCCGGGCAGGAGACCGACCGCACCCTGCGGCTGACCCTCCTCGACGCGCTCGGCCGGATGCCTCCCAAGGACCGGGCGGTCCTGGTGCTGCGCTACTGGGAGGACCGCAGCATCGAGCAGACCGCCGAGGTCATGCGGGTCTCCTCCGGGGCCGTCCGCACCCGTACCACCCGGGCCCTGGCCCGGCTGCGCACCCTGCTCGGCGACTCGTTGGCCGAGCTGGCCGGCCGCTGAGGCGGATGCCGCCGAGGCCGGAGCCGATGCGACCGAGGCCGGTGCCGTCGGCCGCAGGGGAACTTCTCTCGCAACCCGCGACGCAAGGAGACGGTGAACACCCATGTCCGAACCGGACAAGTTCGAGGACGATCTTCTCTATGCCCTCACCCGTACGGGTGAAGGCTTCCGCGCCGACCAGGCCGACCTGGTCGCGGGCGGCTACCGGCGGGGCCGCGGCCGCTGGCGCCGCCGCTCGACCGCCGCCGTGGTGGGCGGCGCGGCCGCGCTGGCCCTGGTGGGCACCGGTGCGGTGTACCTGGGCGCGGCGGGCCCGAAGGGCGCGGGCACGGTGAGCGCGGCCTCCGCCCCGGCGTCCGGTGCCGGCACCGCCGGCAGTGCCGACGCCGCCGCCTCGGCCACCCCGACCTCGGTGAAGTCCTCCGCCCCGGCGGTGGTCACCGGGGACGAGATGGTCGCCACCCTCCGGGCCCTGCTGCCCAAGGGCCAGGTGTCCGACGCCAAGGGGCACGGGACCGACGAGAACGGGGGCAGCTTCGTCAACGCCAGCCTGGTCCTCGACGACGGCCAGGGCGGATCGCTGCTGGGCCTCAGCGTCCAGAAGCACCGCCCGAAGGACGTCCAGCCGCAGACCTGCCCGTCCAACCTGAAGGCGGCCTCGCTGGACTCCTGCGCCGTCACCACCCTGCCGGACGGGTCGAAGCTCATGCTCACCCAGGGCTACGAATACCCGGACCACCGGGCCACCACCAAGGAGTGGCGCGCCGAGCTGGCCCGTCCGGACGGCGGGCTGATCGGCCTCAGCGAGTGGAACTCGCCCCAGGAGAAGGACGCGCCGGACAGCCGGCCCAACCCGCCGCTCACGCTGGACCAGCTGAAGGCCGTCGTGACGGACAAGTCCTGGGACCGGGTCGTCGCGGCCGTCAAGTTCGACGGCGTCGACGACGAGGCGATCGACCCGGGCCTGTCGCTGCAGGAGCGCGAGTCCGTTCTGACCGGGCTGCTGCCCGCCGGGGTGAGCGTGACCGACCGCAACATCCGGTCGCTGCGGTCGGACTTCGAGCTGGCCGGGGGCGGGCGGACCGGGACCCTGTCGCTGACGGTCAAGAACTGGGCGAAGGACCCCGACGGCCGGCCGTCGGAGGCGTACCGGGACGCGGAGACCCTGCCGGACGGGACGAAGCTCCTGGTGAACCCCGCGATGGCCAAGGCCCCGAAGGGCGTGCTGGTCATGTACGCGATGCGGCCGGACGGTCTGGAGGTCCTGGTCTCGCTGATGCCCAAGGGCGAGTCGCCGCTGACCGACGCGCAGCTGCGGGCGATCGCCACCGGCCCGCAGTGGCAGTCCAGGAAGTAGCGGGCGCTCCGGGAGGTGGCGGAAGACAGCGGTGGCCCCGGGGGGGGGGGGGCCGGGGGCCCGCGGGGGGGGGGGGGGGGGGGGGGTGGGGGGGGGTGGGGGCGGGGGGGGGGGGGCCAACCCC
>NZ_JBEZUT010000350.1:0-8866 GCF_040636595.1 Kitasatospora sp. NPDC036755 | reverse complement strand
CGACCATCTACCTGATCAAGTAACCAGCTGATCAGGTCGCTGGCCACCGGCTGCGGCCCCCGCCCTCACCGGCGCCGGCCTGTTGACGCTCGCGGGCTGCCGGTCGGCCGTCGAGCACGCCCGGAACGCGGCCGCCGCCGTGGACGCCGGTTCCCCGCGCCGGGGCGGCGTGCTGACCGTCTCCACCGGCGTCGACGTCACCCCGAGCCTGCTCTTCGCCGTCAGCGCCAACACCCTCGTCCAGCGCCTCGCCTTCAACACCCTGACCCGCTACGACGACCGGCTGCAGCCCCAGCCCGAACTCGCCACCGGCTGGGAGCTCGCCCCGGACGGCCTGAGCGTCACCCTCAGACTGCGCGAGGACGTGCGCTTCCACAGCGGCCGCCCGTTCACCGCCGACGACGTCGTCTTCGCCGTCCGCAACCTCCAGAACCCGGCCCGCTCGGCCCAGTTGCGCTCCACCGCCGCCGCCGTCACGGACTTCCGCAAGAACGGCGACTTCGAGCTGACCCTGGTGCTCGCCCACCCGGTGAGCAACCTCTTCGACCTCTTCGAGTTCATGATCGTCCCGGACCGGGAGAGCATCGAGGACGCCGTCGCCGGCGCCCGGCTGGTCGGCACCGGCCCCTTCGTCCTCACCGAACGCAGGCCCGGGTCCTCGCTCTCCTTCATCCGCAACGAGCAGTACTGGAACCCCGGCCGCCCCCACCTCGACGGGGTGGAGATCCGGATCATCCCGCAGGCCGAATCACTGCTCTCCTCCCTGCGGACCGGCCAGACCCACCTCTCCTACAACGTCCGCGGCAAGGACGCCGCCGCCCTGCGCGACGACCCACGGTTCCGGATCAAGCAGTACGACACCGGCTCCGGCGCCCTCTACATCGGCGTCGACGTCACCGCCGAGCACGTCCGCGACAAGCGCGTCCGCCAGGCCATCGCCTGGGCGGTCGACCGCGACCGCCTCGTCCAGCAGGCGCTCGGCGGCTACGGCACCGCTTCCTCGGTGCCCTGGCCCAAGTCCTCCCCCGCCTACACCGAGGCCGACGCCACCCACTACCGGCACGACCCGCAGCGCGCCCGGGCGCTGCTCAAGGAGGCCGGCGCGGAACACATCACCCTGCCCTTCGCCCACTCCAACGAGGCCGGCGCGACCGCCATCGCGCAGATCCTCCAGTACGACCTGCGGCAGGTCGGCATCGAGACGGTGCTCCAGCCCGCCGACTCGCCGACCATGCAGAAGCAGCTGATCTCCCAGTCCATGCCCGCCCTGTGGACGCTCAGCCACGGCTTCGCCCAACTCCGGCCCGCCACCCTCGCGGTGAGCGCCTACCCGTTCAACGAGGCCAGGAACAGCTCCCGCTTCGGCTCCCCCGACTACACCGACGTGGTGCGGCGGGCCTGGAACCGCGCCGACGGCGACGGCCCCGAGGCCGCGGCGCTCCACCGGCGGATCACCGAACTGCTGCTGGACGAGGAGTTCGTGATCGACCTCGCCATCACCGGACTGGTCGAGGTCGCGGGCAGCCGGGCCCGCGGCGTCACGCTCAACAAGTTCGGCTACCTCAACCTCGACGACGCCTACCTCACCGCCTGAGCAGGACGGCCCACGACCCCATGCGCACCTTCCTCCTGAAACGCCTCCCCAGCGGACTGCTCGTCCTGGTCCTCGCCTCCTTCCTGGTCTTCCTCATCCTCCGGCTGATCCCCGGCGATCCGGCCACCACGCTCGCCGGCCCGGACGCCGCACCCGCCACCGTGGAGGCCGTCCGCGACCGGCTCGGGCTCGACCGGCCACTGCTCGGCCAGTACCTGAGCTGGCTCGGCCGACTGCTGAGCGGCGACCTCGGGCCGAGCTACGCGATCGGCGGCCAGGTCTCCGACCTGATCGGCAACGGCCTCGGCGCCACCGCCCAACTCACCCTCGGCGCCCTGCTGCTGGTGGTGCTGATCGCCCTGCCGCTGGCGGTGGTCGGCGCCACCACCAGGCGGCGCCCGGTCGCCGCCGCCGTCCAGGCCGTCACCACCGGTGTGCTGGCCGTCCCCCCGTTCGTCACCGGCGTGCTGCTGGTCCTGCTGTTCGCCGTCTCCTTCGAACTGCTCCCGCCCGGCGGCCACGAATCCCTGCTCGCCGAACCGGACCTGGCCGTGCAGTACCTGGCGATGCCCGCCCTCTGCCTCGCCCTGCCCAGCGCCGCCGTGCTGGCCCGCTACCTCAAGGACGGCATCGAACGCGCCCTCGCCGAGGACTACGTCCGCACCGCGACCGCGCTCGGCGTCTCCCGGCGGCGGATCGTCTGGCGCCACGCGCTGCCCAACGCCCTGCCCTCCGCCGTCACCGTCCTCGGCCTCCAGATCGGCCACCTCATCGCCGGGGCCGTCCTGGTGGAGCGGATCTTCGCCTGGCCCGGCCTGGGCCAGCTGATCGAACAGGGCGTCATCCGCCGGGACTACCCGGTGGTGCAGGACCTGCTGCTGCTCGTGGTCGCGGTCTACGTGGCCGTCCAACTGCTCACCGACCTGGCCTACACCTGGCTCGACCCCCGGATCCGCTGGGAGTGACCCGATGACCACCACCGCTCTTGCCCTCAAGTCGTCCGCACCGAGGGGACGTTACCGCTCGGCACTGCTCGGCCCACGCGGCCTGGCCGGCCTCGCGCTGGTCGGCACCGTCGCCCTGGCCGGACTGCTCGCGCCGCTGCTCACCGGTACCGACCCGAACGCCCAGAGCGCGCTCGCCCTGGCCGGACCCAGCGCCGCACACCCCTTCGGCACCGACGACCTCGGCCGCGACCTGTACAGCCGGGTGCTGCACGGCATCGCGACCGACCTCGCGCTGATCGCCACCGCCGTGCCGATCGGCGCCCTGCTCGGCTGCTCCGCCGCCCTGCTCGCGGCCACCTCCCGGTGGGCCGACCTCGCCGTCCAGCGCGCCTTCGACCTGCTGCTCGCCTTCCCCGGGCTGATCCTCGCCCTGGCCGTGACCGCCGTCCTCGGCCCGGGGCGCTGGCCGGTGGTGATCGTCGTCGCACTCGCCGAAATCCCCGGCTTCGGACGGCAGTTGAGGGCCGGGATCCTGGTCCAGAGGGAACGCGAGTACGCCCTGGCCGCCCGGGTCGGCGGCGCCTCCCGGGCCCGGGTGCTGCTGCGGCACGTCCTGCCCAACGCCGTCGACCCGCTGATCGTGCAGACCGCGGTGGCACTCTCGCTCGGCGTCTTCATCGAGGGCGCGATGAGCTTCCTCGGCCTCGGGGTGCGCCCGCCGGAGCCCACCCTGGGCAGCATCCTCAGCCAGTCCGTCGCCTACCTGGCCACCGACCCGGCCTTCGCGGCCGCCCCGCTGGCGGCCACCACCGCCCTGGTGCTCGGCTTCACGCTGATCGCCGAGGCCCTGAACCGGGGGATCCGCCGATGACCACCGTGCTCCGAGTCACCGACCTCACCGTACGGTTCGAAGGCCCCGGCTCCCCGGGCGCCGCCGCCGACCGCGGCACCGCCGCCGTCGACGGCGTCTCCTTCGACCTCGCCGCGGGCGACACCCTGGGCATCGTCGGCGAGTCCGGCTCCGGCAAGTCCACCACCGCACTGGCCCTGCTGCGGATGCTGCCGCCCGGCGGCCGGATCACCGCCGGCTCGGTCGAGCTCGCCGGGCAGGACCTCGCCGCCCTCCCCGAGGACGCCCTGCGCGCCCTGCGCGGCCGGCGGATCGCCATGGTCTTCCAGGACCCGATGTCCTCGCTCAACCCCGTGCTCACCGTCGGCCGCCAGCTGGACGAGGCGCTGCGCGCCCACGGCGGCCCGTCGCGCAAGGCCGAACGGCGGGAACGTGCCGCCGAGTTGCTGGACCTGGTCGGCATACCGGACGCCACCGGCCGACTGCGCGACCACCCGCACCGGTTCTCCGGCGGCCAGCGCCAGCGCATCATGATCGCTCTCGCGCTGGCGCACGACGCCGAGGTGCTGGTCGCCGACGAACCGACCACCGCCCTCGACCCGACCGTCCAGCAGCAGATCCTGCGCCTGCTGACCCGGATCAACCGGGAGACCGGCGCCGCCCTGGTGGTGATCAGCCACGACCTCGGGGTGATCGCCCGCACCTGCCGCCGGCTGCTGGTGATGCGGCACGGCCGGGTCGTCGAGCGGGGCGCCGCCGCCGACCTCCTCACCCGCCCCGAACACCCCTACACCCGCGAGCTGTTGGCCGCCGTACCGCGACTGGAGGAGCCCTCCCGGGCGGCCGCCAACAGCACCCCCGGGGCCGAGCCGCTGCTCACCGTCCGCGGCCTGACCAAGACGTACGGATCGCGGCGGCGCACCGTCACCGCGCTGCACGGCGTCGACCTCGACCTGCACCCCGGCGAGACGCTGGGCCTGGTCGGCGAGTCCGGGTCCGGGAAGTCCACCCTGGCCCGCGCCCTGGTCCAGGCGCAGGCCCCGTCCGCCGGCAGCATCCGCTTCCGCGGTGAGGAGCCTTCGAACCGCGCACCGGGGCGTGACATCCAACTCGTCTTCCAGGACCCGTACTCCTCGCTCAACCCCCGGATGACCGCCGGGCAGATCATCGCCGAACCGCTGATCGCCCACCGCCTCGGCGACCGGGAGCAGCGCGCCGCCCGGGTCGCCGAGCTGATGGAGCAGGTCGGGCTGGACCCGGCCACGGCCGACCGCCATCCCCGCGCCTTCTCCGGAGGCCAGCGCCAACGGATCGGCATCGCCCGGGCGTTGGCACCCGAGCCGAGCGTGCTGATCTGCGACGAGCCGGTCTCCGCGCTGGACGTCTCGGTGCAGGCCCAGGTGATCGACCTGCTCGCCCGACTCCAGCGCGAACTCGGCCTGGCCGTCCTGTTCATCGCCCACGACCTGGCGGTGGTCCGCCGGGTCAGCCACCGGATCGCGGTGATGCACCGCGGCCGGATCGTCGAGACCGGCCCGGCCGACCGGGTCGTCACCGCGCCGGAACACCCCTACACCGCCGAGCTGTTGGCCGCCGTTCCGAGCCTGGAGCCCGCGGCGTCCGCCGCCTGAACCCGTCGCCCGAGCCACCCCTGCGGAGCCTCCCATGAGCACACTCGAACCCGACCCGACGCGCCCCGATCCGTCGCACCCCGGCCCGACCCGCCCCGATCCATCGCGCCCGGACCCGCACCGCCGCGACCCGTACGCCGGCTTCCCCGGCACCGTCGGCCGCACCTTCGCCGAGTCCACGCCCGCCTGGCCGCGGCCGGTCCGCCCGCGCGAGGGCGCGCCCAACATCGTGGTCGTGCTGATCGACGACATGGGCTACAGCGACATCGGCCCGTTCGGCGCCGAGATCCCCACCCCGACCCTGGACCGCCTCGCCGCCACCGGCGTCCGGCTCACCAACTACCACACCATGCCGCTCTGCTCCCCCGCCCGGGCGGCCCTGCTCACCGGACTCAACCCGCACCGGGTCGGCTACTCCTTCGTCGCCAACGCCGACCCCGGCTTCCCCGGCTACGGCATGGAGGTCGCCGGGGACATCCCCACCCTGGCCGAGCTGCTGCACGACGCCGGATACGCCACCTACGCGGTCGGCAAGTGGCACCTCACCCGGGACTCCGCCTCCGGCGCCGCCGACGACCGAGCCAACTGGCCGCTGCAGAAGGGCTTCGACCAGTACTACGGCGTCCTGGAGGGCCTCACCAGCCTCTTCCACCCGCACCAACTCGTGCGCGACAACAGCCCGCTGGACATCGACGAGTTCCCCGACGGCTACTACTACACCGACGACCTCACCGACCAGGCCGTCAAGATGGTCAAATCGCTGCGCGCCCACGACGCCGACAAGCCGTTCTTCCTCTACCTCGCCCACAACGCCGTGCACGGCCCGCTCCAGGCCAAGCCCGAGGACCTCGCCCGCCACCGCGGCCGCTACGACGGCGGCTGGGACGAGCTGCGCCGCACCCGCTTCGCCCGCCAGCTGGCCGCCGGCCACTTCCCGCCCGGCACCGAGCTGCCCGAGCGCAACTCCGAGGCCGGGTACGAGGTCGGCCCCTGGGACGAACTCACCGACGTCCAGCAGGAGCTGTACGCCCGCTACATGGAGGTGTACGCGGCGATGGTCGACAACGTCGACCAGAACCTCGGCCGGCTCACCGACACCCTGGCCGCGCTCGGCGAACTCGACAACACCGTCATCGTGTTCACCAGCGACAACGGCGGCACCGGCGAGGGCGGCGCCGAGGGCACCCGCAGCTACTTCAGCCGCTTCGTCCACCACCCCGACCTGCCGGCCGACTGGAACCCCGACGTCCGGCGCGAGATCGACCTGATCGGCGGCCCGCAGAGCCTGGTCCACTACCCTCGCGGCTGGGGCATGGCCTCCAACACGCCGTTCCGCCTCTACAAGGGCCAGACCCACGCGGGCGGCGTCCGCGTCCCCTTCGTGCTCTCCTGGCCGGCCGGCCTGCCGCGCACCGAGGGCGACAGCGGCGTCCGCACCCAGTACCAATACGTCACCGACATCCTCCCCACCCTGCTCGAACTCGCGGGCGTGGAAAGGCCGTCGGAGCGCCGGAGCCAAGCCGTCCAGGAGCTCGACGGCATCAGCTTCGCCCCGGTGCTGCGGGACGGCGCCGCCCCCAGCACCCACCACGAGCAGTACTGCGAGATGACCGGCAACCGCAGCTACTACCGCGACGGCTGGAAGCTGGTCACCCTGCACCGCCCCGGCACCCCGTACGACGACGGCGAGTGGGCGCTGTACGACCTGCGCACCGACCCCACCGAGATCCACGACCTCGCCGCCGAAAACCCGGGACTCGTCAAGGAGTTGTCCGCCGCCTGGGAGGCCGCCGCCTGGCGGAACGGGGTCTTCCCGCTGGCCGACGGCAGCGGCGCCCTCGCCCTGCGCGGCCCCGAGGCAGAGCGGCTGCGCCGCCCGGTCACCCTGCTGGCCGGCACCCCCGAGCTGGAACGCTACCGCTCCTCCCGGCTGGTCTCCTTCCGCTCCTTCACGGTCGAGGTCGCGCTCGACGGCTACCGGCCGGGCGACCAGGGCGTCCTGGTCTCGCACGGCGACCAGGGCGGTGGCTACAGCCTCTACGTCGAGGACGGCCGGCTGCGTCTCGCCTACAACCAGTACGGCGAACTGCTGGAGGCCGACGGCGGCCCGCTGCCGGCCGGCGCCCGGCTGGTCACCCTGGAGGCCACCGCGGTCGCCGACCTCAAGTGGGAGTTCCGGCTGCTCGTGGACGGCCTGCCGCTCGACGAGGCCGGGGGCGGCCGGCTCGGCCCGGTCCACCAGCTGATCGGCATGGCGCCGTTCCAGGGCATCAGCGTCGGCATCGACCGCAAGTCCCCCGTCTCCTGGCCGCTGTACGAGCGCCACCGCTCCTTCCGCTACACCGGCGCCCTGCACTCCGTCACCTACCTGCCCGGCGCGCCGGCGCCGTACGACCCGGAGACGGTCGTCCGGGCGCTGCGCGAGGCGGCGGCCGCCTTCGAGTAACGGGGACCGCCGGCGTCGGGCCCCCGGCGGCGGGCCCTCGGCAGCGGGCCCTCGGTGCCGGGTGCCCGGCCGTGGGTCCCCGGCCCCGTACCAAGATCCGCCCACCCGGGTTACCCTCGTCCCGCGCGGCGACGGCCCGCGCGGCCGACCGAGGGGGGAACGGATGATCGGGGACCTGCTGCCGGACGTCGTGGTGACCGAGGTGGCCTACGACGACCCGCCGGAGGCACGGCTGGAGCCCGAGGAGGAGCCGGCCGTCGCCCGGGCCGTCGACAAGCGCCGCCGCGAGTTCACCACCGTCCGGCACTGCGCCCGGGTGGCCCTCGCCCGGCTGGGCGTCCCGTACCGGCCGCTCGTCCCGGGCCTGCGCGGCGCCCCGAGCTGGCCGGACGGCGTGGTCGGCAGCCTCACCCACTGCGACGGCTTCCGCGCCGCGGCCGTGGCCCGGGCCGGCACCCTCGCCTCCGTCGGCATCGACGCCGAGCCCGCGCTGCCGCTGCCGGAGGGCGTCCAGGAGGCCGTCGCCCTGCCGGTCGAGCAGCAGCGACTGGCCGAGCTGGCCGCCGAGCACCCGGACGTCCCGTGGGACCGCATCCTGTTCAGCGCCAAGGAGTCGGTGTACAAGGCCTGGTTCCCACTGACCCAGCTCTTCCTGGACTTCAGCGAGGCCGAGCTGGACCTCTCCCCCGACGGCACCTTCACCGCCCGGCTGCTCGTGCCCGGCCCGGTGGTCGGCGGCCGCCGGATCGACGGCTTCGACGGCCGCTGGGCGGTCCGCGACGGGCTGCTCGCCACCGCGATCGCCGTCACTCCCTGACGCCGCCCCCACGCCGTCCCCCGGCCCCGTCCCGTCCCCGACCCGGCCTCTCCCGGGGCCTTCACCGGTCCTCACCGGCGCCGCATATCCTCGTCCCCGTGACGGTGACCTATGTGATCGACGGTGACGAGATCAGGACCCTGGAGGACTTCTGGGGCGTGGTCGGGCGGACCATCGGCGTGGACGGCTACTTCGGCCGCAACCTCGACGCCTTCGCCGACTGCCTGCGCGGCGGCTACGGCACGCCCGAGGACGGGGACTGGGTCATCGAGTGGCACCACCACGAGGCCTCCCGCCGCGCCCTCGGTTACCCGGAGACGGTCCGGCAGCTGGAGCTGCGGCTGGCCCGCGCCCACCCCACCAACCGCGCGCACATCACCGCGGAGCTGGCCGCCGCCCGGGCCGGCAGGGGGCCGACGGTCTTCGACTGGCTGGTCCGGGTGATCGAGGAGGAGCACCCGGGCGGCCTGCGCCTGGCGTAGCCGGGCGATCCAGGTGAAGTACCAGGGCGAGGAGTACCTGGTGCTCTCCGCCCGCGACGTTCTCGCGATCATCGAGAAGTAAGACGTCCCCGACCCGCC
>NZ_JBEZUT010000349.1:0-8898 GCF_040636595.1 Kitasatospora sp. NPDC036755 | reverse complement strand
GGCGGGCACGACGGTCTCGGCGGCGGGCTGCTCGGCGCCTTCGGCGGGCTGCGCCGCCTGTGCCTCGGGTGCGGCCTCGGCCGGAGCCTCGGCGGGCTGCTCGGCGGCGAGGCCGGCGTCGGCCTCCGCGGGAGCCTCGACAGCCTGCTCGGCGGTCGGCTCGGCGGGCGCCTCGGCCGGGGTCTCGGCCTGCTGCTGCGGCTGCTCGACCTCGGCGGCGGGCTCGGTGACGGCCTGGCCGGAGGGCATCTCACCGGTGCCCGCGGCGGTCTCCGCGACCGGCCCGGCGACGGCCTCCGGCGCGCTCTCGACCGGCTGGGCCTGCGCGGTGGCCTCATTGGCCTCGGCGGTCTCGGCGGTCGCCGCGGTCTCCGTGACCGGCTCGGCCGCCGGGGCGGCCTCGGTGCCCGCCACGGCCTCGGCGGGGTGAGCGGCCTCGACGACCTCGACGACCTGCGGCGCGTCGCTCTGCGGCGCGTCGGCGACCGCTATGGGCGCGGACTGCTGCGGGGCCTGCTCCCCGGCGACCGGAGCCTGCCCGGCCGCCTGGACCTTGGGCAGGCCGTGCGGGGTGGGCGCGGCGAGGAAGGCGGAGATCCGACGCGGCTGACCGGCCGGGGCCGCGGCCTCGGGCTGCTCGGCGGACACGGCGGCGTCGGCGGCCGCACCCTCGACGGCGGCGGGCTCGGAGCCCGGCACGACGGCCGGCTCGGCCACCGGCTGGGCGGCCTCGACCGGGACGGCCTCGACCGGGGCCTGCTCGGCCACGACGGCCTGCGGCTCGACACCGACGGCCGCCACGGCCGGCTCGGCGGCCGGGGAGGCCTGGGCCGGCTGGGGGGCCGTCACGTCCTGCGCGGGCTGGACCGGGGCGGCCTGGACAACCTCCGGGGTCTCGACGACCTCGATCACCTCGATCGCGCCGACCGTCTCGACGGCCGGCACGGCCTCGGCCGGCGGCGAGGCCAGCGGCACCTGCTGGGCGCCGTGGGCCTGCTGGAAGTCCTGCGCCTGCGGCAACTGCTGCCCGTCCAGGACCGGAAGCCCCGCAGCCGGAGCCTGGGCGACCGGCGCCACCGGGGCGGCCTGCGGCGCCGCGGCCGGCACCGGGGCGGCGGCCTCGGCCATCGGCGGGCGGCCGACCACCGGGATGCCGTGCGCGGGCGTACCGCCCTGCGAGGGGCCGCGGTCGGCCAGCGAGCGGACCGGCACCTGGCCGGTCATCAGCGAAGGGTCCGGGATCGGCGGTCCGGCGTGCAGCGGCCGGCGCGGCTGCTGAGCCTGCGCCATCGGCTGCTGCGCCTGCTGGAAGGGCTGCTGCTGGACGGCGTGCTCGACGCCGAGGACCGGCGGGTCCACCGGGGGCCAGGACGGCTCGACCGGCATGCCGTCCTGCTGTACCGGCACCTGCTCGGCCGGGACGGCCGCCGCCGGCTCGCCCCAGGAGCCCTGCGGGCCGGGCATCAGCAGCACGTCGTCATCGTCGTCCAGGCCGTCCGGCGTGTCGGGCTGGTCGAGGAAGTGGAAGGCCGGGCGCGGGGCGCCCGGGTCGACGGCCCAGCCCTCACCGGGGTGACCGGGCTGGTGGACGCCGGGAACGCCGTAGCCGTGCTGGCCCTGCGGCGGGATGACGCCCGCGCCCGGGGGCACCGCGCCGGGGACACCACCGGTCGGGGCCGCCGGGTTGGGGATCACTCCGCCGTCCGTCGCGACGCCCTGGAGGGGTGCAACGCCCGCGACGCCCTCCGGTCCGCCGAGCGGGTGCTCCGGCAGTCCCTCGCCCGGGACGTGGCCGCCATCGGTCATTGTCAAAGCTCCTTCCAGGCCGCTGCCGCGCCCTCGGCGACACGATCACCGATCGCAGCGCCCATCCGCGCGGGCCGAACCAGCACCGACCCGCCCCTAACCACACGCGGCCGCCGCGCCATGGCGCTGCGGCCCAAGTCCATCCGGCGCGCTGCGGCACCCCGGCCCGGCGCACCGCCCGTACGGGCGGCACATCGTCTGAAACAACGACAACCCGGGGCAACCGGCACGACCGCACCGGACCCTACGGCATTCTCCAGGTCCGGCACGAGGCCCGTCGAATTGCCCACACTCCGAGCAGAATCGGATTGCACCACGTCAAAAAGGTGACAAACCGACTGAATCGGATGGGTCGTCTACCGATGCAGCCGTCCAGGACGTCACACTACCGGCACCGCGCGGTCACCTCTCGAATCGGTGTCCGGATGCGACCTGGATCACCGTCGACGCCGTCGGACCGCCCCGGGGCGCGCCCACGGCCTTCACAGGATCTGCTCACCCCAGAGGACCAGCGTGCCGGGGCCGCCCGCCCCTAGCGCCAGCCCGTCACCGTCCCCCACCGGCCGCAACGGGGCGGTCTGGAGCAGCGCGCCGTCCGCCCGGTAGCCGGCCCCGGCGATCGCCCGGTGGACGTCCTCCGCCTCGGCGAGGGTCCGGGGCAGCGCGACGAAACGCTCGGGCCGACGGGCCAGCACCGCGCGCACCACGTCGAGGCCGCCGGACTCCACCACCGCCGCGTCCGGCTCCGGCAGCCCGCCCAGCACC
Source organism: Kitasatospora sp. NPDC036755 (assembly GCF_040636595.1). Classification (NCBI taxonomy): domain Bacteria; kingdom Bacillati; phylum Actinomycetota; class Actinomycetes; order Kitasatosporales; family Streptomycetaceae; genus Kitasatospora; species Kitasatospora sp. NPDC036755. Next base: position 6,327 of record NZ_JBEZUT010000349.1, on the reverse strand, counting down.
TCGGGGCCGCTGCCGTACACCGCCTCCACCTCGACGCCGTAGCGGCGGGCGTTGACGGTCAGCCGGGCGCAGGCCGAGCGGGAGCCCTCGACCGCGACGACGGCGGCGCCGAACCGGGCCGCCTCCACCGCGAGGGCGCCGCTGCCGGCGCCGACCGACCAGACCAGGTCCCCGGGACGGGCACCCAGACGGGCCAGCACCAGGGCGCGCACATGAGCGGGGAGCGCCTCGGGCGCGCCCGGTTCGCCGTCCACGCGCCCGGCGCCCGCGTAGGCGTCACCGGGGAGCGCCCAACCGCGTTCCGCGCCGGGGTAGCCGACCGGGCGCCCGGCGAGCCAGCCGGCCGCCTCGTCGACCGCGGCGCCCTGGGCGCCGCCGCCGATCACCAGCACCACGTTGGGGTCGCGCCACACGTGGTCGGCGATCCGGTCGGAGGTGAGGACGGTGACGTCCTCGTCCGGGGTGCCGAGGGCCTCGCAGACCACGAAGGTGCGGTGCACCCCGCGCAGCATCAGGGCGAGTTCGGCGGGCCCGGCACCCGGCGCGGTGAGCACCGCGACCTTGGGGTGGGCCCGGCAGATGTTGGCCGCGCGGCGCAGCCGTCCGCCGTGCGCGCTGACCACCTGGGCGTCCTCCCAGGGCATGCCGGCCCGGGCGAAGGCGGCGGCCACCGACGAGACGGCGGGCAGGACCTCCAGTTCGAGGCCGTACTCGGGGCGGCGCAGGGTGCGCACCACGCCGAAGAACCCCGGGTCTCCCTCGGCGACCACGACGGCGGCCCCGCGGTGCTCGGCGATCCTGCGGGCGGCCTGCCGGACGTTGCCGAGGGTGATCCGCTCGGCGGCCTCCGGTACCGGGAGGGCGTTCAGTTGGTAGGGGGCGCCGGCCACCAGTGTCGCCGCGGCCAGGGCCGCGCCGGCGGCCTCGGTCAGCGGTGTGCCGTCCCACCCGATGACCGTGATCCGGTCAGCCATCTGCGGCCGCTCTCCCTCGACTCGGGGCGCCGCTCGATCCGCCGTCGTGCGGTGCCGGTGCAGAGGCTACCGGGTGCGATCCCCCGGAAACCGACAACTCGCACACATGTCCGCGCCGGGTGAACAGACGGCGTGCCACCCGGCACGGCGCCCGCGGCGCCGCGCTCGGCGGGAGGCGGTCGCCGGAGGCGCTCGGCGCGGATCAGTCGCGCAGCACGTAGCGGTCGTCGCCGTGCCAGCCCGAGCGCTGCAGCTCCGGCGACTCCAGGTCCTCCGGGAGCAGGCTCCACAGGATGAGGTCGCTGCGGCTCTCTCCCCCGGCCCGGCCGCCGGGAAGCGCCCCCACCGCCTCGCCGGACTCCCCGCGCACTATCCAGGCGCTGCGCAGCACGCCCTCGCTGATGCCGCCGACCTTCTGCGCGACCTGCTGGGCGGCGGTGTTGCCGGCGGCGGTGCGCAGCTCCAGGCGCAGGAAGCCGCGGTCCTCGAACAGCCACTGGGCGACGCCCAGGACGGCCTCCGGGGCGTAGCCCTCGCCGCGCGCCCAGACGGCGGTGACGTAGGAGATCTCGGTGCTGCGCAGCCGCCAGTCGGTGTTGCGCAGCTCGACCAGGCCGACCAGCCGCTGGGTCAGGTGCTCGGTGACGGCGAAGACGATGCCGCGCCCGGCGGCCCGGTGGGCGGGGGCGAGGGTGCGGGCGAGTTCGGCCGCGTACTCCTCGGTGAAGGGCTGCGGGAGGTCCGTCCAGGCGAGGACGAGGTCGTCGGCCATCATCGTGGCCAGGCCGGGGGCGTCGTCCTCCGCCAGGGGCCGCAGCAGCAGCCGTTCGGTGCTGATGGCGGTCTCGGGGAAGCTCGCTGCCATGCCGTCTCTCCTCGCCGGGTCGTGAACACAACACCGTACGCCTCCGTCGTGCCCCGGATGCCACGCGGTGCGCCGCCCGCACGACGGTACGTCAGAACGCGGCCGGCCGGAGCGCCCCGGCCGCATACTGCCCGACCGGGCCCTCGCCGAGGTGCGGCGGGGGCCCGGTCAGGAGCGGGGCGTCGAACGGACCGCGGCTCAGAAGGCCGGGATGACGGCGCCCTGGAAGGTGTCCTCGATGTACTTCTTGACCTCGGCGGAGTGCAGCAGCTCGGCCAGCTTCTTGACCCGCGGGTCGTTCTCCTTGCCCTTCTTCACGGCCAGGATGTTGGCGTACGGGTTGCCCTCGGCCTTCTCCAGCACCAGGGCGTCGGTGGTCGGCTTCAGACCGGCGTCGATCGCGTAGTTGCCGTTGATGACGGCGGCGTCCAGGTCGGCGACGGAGCGGGGCAGCTGGGCGGCCTCCAGCTCCTTCCACTTGAGGTTCTTCGGGTTGCCGGTCACGTCCGCCGGGGTGGCGGCGGTGGTGACGCCGTCCTTGAGGGTGATCAGCTTGTTGTCGGCGAGCAGCTTGAGCGCGCGGCCCTCGTTGGTGGCGTCGTTGGGCAGGCCGACGGTGGCGCCGTCCGCCAGGTCGGCGAGCGACTTGACCTTCTTGGAGTAGGCGCCCAGCGGCTCCAGGTGCACGGGCTCGACCGAGACGATGTCGGTACCGCGCTTCTTGTTGAAGTCCTCCAGGTACGGCACGTGCTGGAAGAAGTTGGCGTCGGCCGAACCGTCCTGCACCGCCGTGTTGGGGGTCACGTAGTCGGTGACCTCCTTGATGTCGAGCTTGAGGCCCGCCTTCTCCGCCAGGTTGTCCTTGACGTACTTCAGGATCTGCCCGTGCGGGGTGGGGCTGGCCACGACCTTGAGCGGCGCGTTCGGGTCGGAGTCCGCGGAGGAGGACCCGGAGCTGCCGCAGGCGGCGAGCGAGAGGGCGACGCCGGCGGTGGCGAGGATGCTGGTGAACTTCAGGGCGTTGCGCACGAAAAGTGCCTTTCTGCGTGGTACGGGGAGCCGCGTCCGGGGTCGGACGAGGGAGGTCTCAGGAGGCGACGAGGTCCTTGTCGGTCGCCTTGGGGCCGCGGCCGAGCAGCCGGGTCCGGCCGTTTCCGCCGCCGCGGCGGGAGAGGCGGCGGACGGCGAGGTCGCCGATCAGCTGGACGGCGGTGACGATGAGCACCAGCTCGGCCACGATGACCCACATGAAGGTGGTCTCGAAGCGCTGGTAGCCGTAGTTCACGGCGAGGGTGCCGAGGCCGCCGCCGCCGACCGTGCCGGCCATCGCCGAGTAGCCGATCAGGGTGATGACCGTGGTGGTGACCGAGGCCACGATGCCCGGCAGGGCCTCGGGCAGCAGGGCCTTGCGGACGATCGTCCAGGTGTTGCCGCCCATCGACTGGACCGCCTCGACCAGGCCCCGGTCGACCTCGCGGACGGAGGTCTCGACCAGCCGGGCGAAGAACGGGACGGCGCCGATGGTCAGCGGCACGGTCGCGGCCTGCCAGCCGATGGAGGTGCCCACCAGCCAGCGGGTGAAGGAGATCAGCGCGATCATCAGAATGATGAACGGCACCGAGCGGGCGATGTTGACCACGAAACCGATGGCCTTGTTGACGGCCCGGTTGGCCAGCAGGCCGCCCTTGTCGGTGACCACCAGCAGCACGCCCAGCGGCAGGCCGAGCAGCACGGTGAAGGCCGCCGACACCCCGACCATCTGGAAGGTCTCCTGGGTGGCGGGCCCGATCAGCTCCTGCATCTGCTCCCAGGTCATGCCACCGCTCCGTTCGCCGTACCGATCACGTCCACCTGCAGGCCCTGCTCGCGCAGGTAGCCGATCGGCACCACGTTGTCCTGGTGTCCGCCGGGCAGTTCGACCCGCATCCGGCCGACCATCCGGCCGGCGATGGTCTCCACCGCGGCGCCGAGGATGTTGATGTCGATCTGGTAGGTGCGGGCGAGCTGGGAGACGAACGGCTGGGCCGAGCTGTCGCCCTGGAAGGTGATCTCCAGCACGGTGGAGCCGGCGTGGCCGGTGCCGAACTCGCTGAGCGGGAACAGCTCGCGGGCCAGCTCCGAGCCGGGCTCGGCCAGCAGGTCGGTCAGCGCGCCGGACTCGATCACCCGGCCGCCGCGCATCAGGGCGGCGGAGTCGCAGACGGACTTGATGACGTCCATCTCGTGGGTGATCAGCAGGACGGTGAGACCCAGCTGCTGGTTGAGGTCGCGCAGCAGCTTGAGGATCGAACGGGTGGTCTCCGGGTCGAGCGCCGAGGTGGCCTCGTCGGAGAGCAACACCTTGGGGTCGCCGGCCAGCGCCCGGGCGATGCCGACGCGCTGCTTCTGCCCGCCGGACAGCTGGTGGGGGTAGCTGCGGGCCTTGTCGCCGAGGCCGACCAGGTCGAGCAGCTCGGAGGCCTTGCGGCGGCGCTCGGCGCCGTCCAGGCCGATGATCTCCAGCGGGAGCTCGACGTTCTGCTGGACGGTCCGCGAGGAGAGCAGGTTGAAGTGCTGGAAGACCATGCCGATCCGGCGGCGGGCCTCGCGCAGTTCCCGGCCGGCCCGGTTCTCACCCCCGGCGAGCGCGGTGAGTTCGACGCCGTCCACGGTGACCGTGCCGGAGGTCGGGCGCTCCAGCATGTTCACGCAGCGGATGAGGGTGGACTTGCCGGCACCGCTGGTGCCGACGACTCCGTAGACCTCGCCCGGGCGGACGTGCAGGTCGACGCCGGCGAGGGCGGTCACCTCGCGGCCTCGGGAACGGTAGACCTTCGTCAGGTCCGTGGTGGTGATCACAGCGGCTTTCCGTGGGTCGGGGGCGGGCGCCGTGGTTCCACCGCCCGACCGGCTTGCGGTCGGCGGGGGCTCACGGCGCGGCGCCGAAGGGGGTCCGGGCCCGGTACTCCTCGATCGTGGCCGTCGGACGGCCGGGCCGCGCGACGGCGTGGCCCCAACGAGTCATCCGGGCCCGCGGGTGGGCGGGCACGGCAAGGGGAGGATCCGGGGGGAGGGGCGCGCTCGCACGGGCGGGAGCGGCACCGGAGTCTCGCTTCGGGGCGCGAGGGGAAGGCGCCCTCGACGGGGCGCCGGGGGCGATGGCCCTCAGCAGTGACACATTCGACGACACATGGCACGCTCACCTGCCGGCAGGGTGCCGGTGGGGGTCCAGTTCGTCGTCGCAGTCATGTAAGCCAGTAAAACAGATGGGCCCTGCTGCGCCCAATTATTTGCGAGAGCTGTCCGCAATGCGGACGCGCATCGCTGTGACCAGCGCGGATACGACTCGGCGCCGCCACCGGTGGTCCGGCTGGTGGCGGCGCCGGAATCCCTGCGCGGTGTGGCGGCTCAGGCCGTCGCGGCGAGCGGCGCCTCGGCGAGGGCCGTCTCGGCGGGCTTCTCCAGGTGAACGAGGCTCAGCCGGCCGTCGACCTGCTCGACCCGTGTCTGGCGGTACCCCTGTCGAGCGTACAGGCGCAGGTTGCCGAGGCTGCGGTGGCCGGTGAACAGCCGGTAGGCGCTCACCGGGCCGTCCTGGGCCATCCGGCGCTCCAGGGCGTCGAGCAGCCGGCCGCCGAGGCCGTGGCGCTGCATCCGCGGATGGACGACCAGGCGCCCTATCCGGGCGACGCCGTCGGCGCCGACCCGGCCGCGGACGGTGCCGACCACCTCGTCGCCCAGCCGGGCGACCAGGAAGTGCTGCTCGGACAGTTCGGCGCGCAGGCTCTCCAGGCTCTGCGTCAGGGGCTCGATCGCCCAGTCGCCGTACAGCTCGGCCTCGGGCTGGTAGCCGAGGTACTGGAGCTTGAGGATCTGCTCCGCGTCCTCGGCCTCCGCAGCCGAGATGATCACGCTCATGCCCATGTGGAGGGGCCTCCCCAGTCGTCGTGCCCGGCGCGCAGAGGGTGACGCGCTCACGCTCAGTATCCGAGCGATCGCGCCACCGTCAAGAGCTGCGTTCGCCAGCGCTCTACCCGGGTGTCAGCTCCGCTCAACCTTCGCGGGGGCGGACGTGAGGAGGGTCACCTCGCGTGCCGAACGGCCTCCGGCCGGTCGCACGGGCGCATCCGTTCAGGGGTACCGCTCCGCGTGCAGCAGCATCCGCAGGCAGGCCAGGCAGCGGGAGCGGGTCGGCCCGATCGAGCCGCGCGGCATGGCCAGCCGCTCGGAGAGCTCGCGATAGGTGGGCGGCGGGTCCTCGGCGAGTGCGGCGATCAGCTGCGGGCAGCGGCCGGGCAGGGCGGCGACGGTCTCGCGGACCACGCGGCGGCGGCGTTCGGCGAGGTAGACGTCCTCGGCGGAGGGGACGGGCGGAAGGGCGGTACACACACCGTGGATGACGGCGCGGGGCGGGGCCGGTTACGCCCGGGCCGAGGCGCGGACGCGGGAGGTCGAAGTCCTGGTGCGCCTTGGCGTCCGGAGCGAACGGCAGGCGGATCCGCCCGTCCG